>NZ_JBVVQU010000002.1:0-128957 GCF_055811555.1 Mesorhizobium sp. WSM4813 | reverse complement strand
GGGGGGGGGGGGGGGGGGGGGGGGCCGGGGGGGCGGGGGGGGGGGGGGGCAACCGCGCCCCTAATTTTCTTTCTAAAGTGGTTGCGCCCGCTGCGGCCACCCCCCCCGCCGCGCTGCGGGGGGCACCCTCCCCTCAAGGGGGAGGGACATCCGCTACTCAAACACGATGCTCGGCACGCCGGCTTCGGCCGCGCCGCGTTCTTCGTTGACCCTGCCCCAGACGTTCGAGGCGATGTCGCGGTAGGTCTTCGCCTCGGCGCTATCGGGCTTCGAGACCACCACCGGCGTACCGGCATCGGAGCTTTCGCGGATGCCCATTTCGAGCGGCACTTCGCCGAGGAAGGTCACGCCGAGGCGCTCGGCCTCGCGGCGCGCGCCGCCATGGCCGAAGATGTCGTAGCGCTTGCCGGTGTCGGGGGCGAGGAAATAGCTCATATTTTCGACGATTCCCAACACCGGCACGTCGACCTTCCTGAACATGTTGAGGCCCTTTCGCGCATCGATCAAGGCCAGATCCTGCGGCGTCGAGACGATGACGGCGCCGGCCAGCGGCACCTGCTGGGCCATGGTCAGCTGCGCGTCGCCGGTGCCGGGCGGCATGTCGACGACGAGCACGTCGAGCGGACCCCACTCGACCTCGCGCAGCATTTGCGTCAATGCCGACATCACCATTGGCCCGCGCCAGATCATCGGCGTCTCCTCGTCGACGAGGAAGCCCATCGACATGACCTTCAGGCCGTAATTCTCCATCGGCCTCAGGACCTTGCCGTCGACGGTCTGCGGCCGGCCATGGATGTTGAGCAGCCGCGGCATGGACGGGCCGTAGATGTCGGCGTCGAGCACGCCGACCCTCAAGCCGTTGGCGGCGAGGCCAAGCGCGATGTTGACGGCAGTGGTCGACTTGCCGACGCCGCCCTTGCCCGAAGCGACAGCGATGATCGCCTCGATGCCGGGCACGCCGCGCTTGCCCTGCCCGTGCGAGGCTGGAGCATGCGGAGCCGGGCGTGGCGCTGCGGGTGCGGCCGGCGGGGCAGGCCTGGGGGCGGGCCTTTGCGGAACCGGAGCCTCCATGCCGCTCCCCTTCTTTTCCGCCGTCAGCGCAACCACGGCGCCGGCCACACCTGGGATCGCCTTGACGACACGCTCGGCGGCGGCACGCAGCGGCTCCATCTCCTGGGCCCGGGCAGCCGGCACGGTGATCGAAAAGAACACCTTGGCATCGGCAATGAAAATCTCGGAAACCATGCCGAGGTCGACGATGTTGCCGGTGAAGTCCGGTCCATTGACCGTCTTCAGACGCTCGATGACGATTTCCTTGGTGACGTTTTCCGGAACGGCGGGCATCAGCTTTTCCTCTGCTTTCCGCCTGAGATAATGCAGTTCCCGAACAGAACCAAGCGGCGGAACGACACGCACGGGGGCACGGCTTCAAAAAACTTGCGTCCGTTGTGGGTTTTGCAGGGGACAGGACGTCTTTAGGGAAGAAGCACGCCGATCGCACAGGCTGCGGTCGCCAGAAAACGAAGCCGCCCTATCTTGTTGCAGGGCTTCGGACGTGCTCGCCAGCAAGGAAAGGAGACCAATCATGCTCGCAAACAGCAACGCAACGGCCAATATCGCGGTGAAGGACCTGGCCAAGGCAAAGGCCTTCTATGAGGACGTTCTGGGCCTGACCGAGGTCCACAACGAGGGCGGCGAATTGATCGTCTACAAAAGCGGCGACACCAGCATCAATGTGTACCAATCGAAGTTCGCCGGCACCAACAAGGCAACAGCGGTGACCTGGATGGTCGGCGACGAGATCGACACCATCGTCAAGGCGCTGAAATCAAAGGGCGTTGTTTTCGAGCACTACGAGATGCCGGGCCTGAAGCTGGAAGGCGACATCCACGTCGGTCACGGCATGAAGGTCGCATGGTTCAAGGATCCTGACGGCAATATCCTGAATCTTGTGGACAGGTAGATTTCGCGCTGCCGCACAATTAGAGTTCAGGTGCCACTCACGTCACGGCGCCAGGCTGACCGCGAGGTAGGTGAGTGCCGAAATTGCGGCCGTGGCCGGCAGAGTGACAATCCAGGCTATGACGATGTTGCCGGCGATGCCCCAGCGCACAGCCGAGACGCGGCGGGCGGCGCCGACGCCGATAATGGCGCCGGTGATCGTATGCGTCGTCGACACCGGAATGCCGAGCCAGGTGGCGGCGAACAGGGTGATCGCGCCGCCGGTCTCAGCGCAGAACCCTTGCATCGGATTCAGCCGGGTGATCTTCGAGCCCATGGTGTGGACGATGCGCCAGCCGCCGAACAGCGTGCCCAGCGCCAGCGCCGCCTGGCAAGTGATGACGACCCATAGCGGCACGTAAAAATTCTCTCCGAGCATGCCTTGCGAATAGAGCAGCACGGCGATGATGCCCATGGTTTTCTGTGCGTCGTTGCCGCCATGGCCGAGCGAATAGAGCGAGGCGGAAACGAACTGCATGACGCGGAACGTGTTGTCCACAGCGAACGGTGTCTGGCGCACGAACGCCCAGGAAACCGTAAGGATCAGGACAAGCGCCAGCAGAAATCCGGTCGCGGGCGACAGGACGATGGCCGCAATGGTCTTGCCGAGCCCGGTCCAGACGATGGCGCCGCCGCCTGCCTTTGCAACGCCGGCGCCGACCAGTCCGCCGATCAGCGCATGCGAGCTGCTGGAGGGGATGCCGACGAGCCAGGTGACGATGTTCCAGACAATGGCACCGACAAGGGCGGCGAAGATCACCCCAGGGGTGACGATGCTGGCGTCGATAATGCCCGTTCCCAGCGTCTCGGCAACATGAAGACCGAAGAACAGGAAGGCGATGAAATTGAAGAAGGCCGCCCACAGCACCGCATAGTGCGGCCTCAGCACACGCGTGGAGACGATGGTGGCGATGGAGTTGGCGGCATCGTGCAGGCCGTTGAGAAAATCGAAGAACAGCGCAACGGCGATGAGCCCGACCAGCACGGGAAAGGCGATGACGGCATCCATTGACTAAACGTTCTCGATGACGATGCCGCTGATCTCGTTGGCGACGTCCTCGAAGCGGTCGACCACTTTTTCCAGCTCGCCATAGATCTCGCTGCCGATCAGGTAGGCCATCGGATCGCTGCGGCCGTGCCTCTTGAACAGGTCCTTCAGACCCTGCTCGTGCAGGTCGTCGGCCCGGCCTTCCGCGCGCATGACCTCTTCGGCGATCGCGTTGAGGCGCACGCCGTGGGCACCGATATTGCTGAGCAATGGGATGGCCTCGGCGACCAGCTTGGCAGCAACAACGATGACGCCGCCCATTTCCTGCATCAGCGGGTCGAATTCCTTCTTCTCGAACAGCTTCACCGTCTTGACGGTCTTGTGCATCGTGTCGATGGCGTCATCCATCGACTGGATCAGGTCCTTGATGTCGCCGCGATCGAAAGGCGTGATGAACGAGCGCCGCACGGAAAGCAGGACTTCAGCGGTGATGTGATCGGCCTGGTCTTCAAGATCGATGATCTTCTGGCACCAGCGATCGATGTCCTTGCCCTGGAGGAGTTGCTCGAGCGCCTCGGCGCCATCGACCACCGTACGGGAGTGCTGCTCGAAGAGATCGAAGAAGCGATCTTCGCGCGGCAGCAGCTTGCGGAACCAGCCCAGCATGTTCGATCTCCCGTGCCCCACGACCTCGCCTCATCCACATAGCGCCGCATGCCGCTGCGGGAAATAGTAAGCCGGCTGAAACATGTGGATGCTGCCGATGCACATGCAGCTTGCGGCGGAACGCAATTTCCCCGACCTTGGCACTAGACGCACCGGACAGATGGCATGATCGACAAGCTGGAATTTTTCATTGCGCTGGCCAGGGAAGAGCATTTCGGCCGGGCGGCGGAGGTGTGCGGCGTCACCCAGCCGACGCTTTCGGCCGGCATCAAGCAGCTGGAGGGCCAGCTCGGCGTTATGCTGGTTCTGCGCGGCTCGCGCTTCCAGGGGCTGACGCCGGAGGGCGAACAGGTGCTGGCGTGGGCTCGCCGCATCGTCGGCGATACCCGCACCATGCGCGAGGAGATGCGGGCGGCGCGTCACGGCCTTTCGGGGCGCATCCGCATCGCCGCCATCCCGACTGCGCTGGCCATGGTGGCGCGGCTGACGACACCTTTTCGGACGAAACATCCCGGCGTCACCTTCTCGGTGCTGTCGCGCACCTCGATCGAGGTGCTGTCGCTGCTCGGCAATTTCGACATCGACGCCGGCATCACCTATCTCGACAACGAGCCGCTGGGGCGGGTGACCAGCGTGCCGCTCTATGACGAGCGCTATCAACTGATCACCGCGATCGGAAACCCCTATTCCGACCGCGACAAAGTGACATGGGCGGAGCTCAGCCAGCTGCCGCTCTGCCTGTTGACGCCGGATATGCAGAACCGCCGCATCATCGACCAGCATTTGGCCGAAGCCGGCACGCAGGTGCGGCCGACACTCGAATCCAATTCGATGATCGTGCTGTTCTCGCATATCCATACCGGCAAATGGTCGTCGATCATGCCGCTCAACCTCTCGGAAACATTCGGCTTTTCCGAGCCGATCCGGGCCATTCCGATTGTCGAGCCGGACGCCAGCCACAGCGTCGGGCTGGTGGCGACGCTGCGCGAGCCGCACACCCCGCTGGTCTCGGCGCTGCTGGACGAGGCGATGGCGCTGGCAGACGATTTCCGCGCCCGCCACTAAGCTAGAGATTGCAGGCTGAACGGCATCGATAGAAGATTTCTATCGAACAACGGATCAGCTTTATTGATTCAGCGGGTTTCATTCGATTTCCTAAGCACTTAGCGGATTACTACGACCAGGGAGGGCGCTGCATGATCATGCAGCCTGCAAGTACCGAGATCGCGTCGCGCACGGCGGCGATCGTCCAGGAGCTGAAGGGCCTTGAAGGGCCGCTGCTGCCGATCCTGCACGGCATCCAGGAAGAGTTCGGCCATGTGCCACAGGACGCGCTGCCGGTGATCGCCGAAGCGCTGAACATCTCCAAGGCGGAGGTGCATGGCGTCGTCACCTTTTATCATGACTACCGCAGCCACCCGGCCGGGCGGCATGTGCTGAAGCTTTGCCAGGCGGAAGCCTGCCAGTCGATGGGCTCGGACGCCATTGCCGCCAAGCTCAAGCAATTGCTGGGCATCGGCTTCCACGAGACGGCCCGCGACGGTTCAGTGACGCTGGAGCCGGTCTATTGCCTCGGCCTTTGCGCCTGCGCGCCATCGGCAATGCTGGACGGCGAGGTGATCGGCCGGCTCGATGACGAAAAGCTCGACGAGATCGTTGCCGAGGTGCGCTCATGATCCCGCGTATCTACATCCCCGGCGATTCCGGCGCGCTGGCGCTCGGTGCGGAAAAGGTCGCCAAGGCGATTGAGAAGGAATTGGCCGATCGCGGCATCGAGGCCAAGATCGTGCGCAATGGTTCGCGCGGGGCCTATTTCCTCGAGCCTATGGTCGAGGTGGCGACAACGGACAACGGCCGCGTCGCCTACGGGCCGGTAAGGCCCTCCGACGTCAAAAGCCTGTTCGACAGCGGCCTTCTCACCGGCGGCTATCACAAGCGCTGGCTGGGCGCACCCGACAAGATCCCGTTCCTGGCAAAGCAGACGCGGCTGACCTTCGCGCGCTGCGGCGTCATCAATCCGCTGTCGCTCGATCACTACAAGGCGCATGGCGGGCTGAAGGGCCTGCAGAACGCCGTGGCCATGGCGCCGGCCGAAATCGTCAAGCAAGTCACCGAGTCGGGCCTGCGCGGTCGCGGCGGCGCCGGCTTCCCAACCGGCATCAAATGGAAGACGGTGCTCGATACGACGGCCGACAAAAAGTACATCGTCTGCAATGCCGACGAGGGCGACAGCGCCACCTTCGCCGATCGCATGATCATGGAGGGCGACCCCTTCGTGCTGATCGAAGGCATGGCGATCGCCGGTGTCGCCACCGGCGCGACCAAGGGTTTTGTCTATATCCGCTCGGAATATCCGCATGCGGTGGCGATGATGCAAAAGGCTGTCGAGGTCGCCCGCAAAGCCGGCCTGCTCGGCGTCAACGTGCTGGGCTCGCCCAACGCCTTCGACATGGAAATCCGTGTTGGCGCCGGCGCTTATGTCTGCGGCGAGGAAACCTCGCTGCTCAACAGCCTCGAAGGCAAGCGCGGCGTAGTTCGCGCCAAGCCGCCACTGCCGGCCATCCAGGGCCTGTTCGGCAAGCCGACGGTGATCAACAACGTCATCTCGCTGGCCTCGGTGCCTGTCATCATGGACAAGGGTGCTGCCTTCTACAAGGATTTCGGCATGGGCCGATCGCGCGGCACCATTCCGATCCAGATCGCCGGCAATGTCAGATATGGCGGCCTGTTCGAGGCGGCGTTCGGCATGACGCTTGGCGAGATCGTCGACGACATCGGCGGCGGCACGGCGACGGGACGGCCGGTCAAGGCGGTGCAGGTCGGCGGGCCGCTTGGCGCCTATTTTCCCCGCGCGTTGTTCGACACGCCATTCGACTACGAGGCTTTCGCCGCCAAGGACGGGCTGATCGGCCATGCCGGCATCACGGTGTTCGACGACACAGCCGACATGCTGAAACAGGCACGCTTCGCCATGGAGTTCTGCGCCATCGAGAGTTGCGGCAAGTGCACGCCCTGCCGCATCGGCTCGACGCGCGGCGTCGAGACAATTGACAAGATCGCCAGGGGTATCGAGCCGGAAAAGCAGATTGAGCTGGTCACCGACCTCTGCAACACGATGAAGTATGGTTCGCTCTGCGCGCTGGGTGGCTTCACGCCCTATCCGGTGATGAGCGCAATCAACCACTTCCGCGAAGATTTCAAGCCGGCGCCAGTCGCCGAAGCAGCAGAATAGGAGTCTCGCCATGGGTCTCGTTCAGGAAATCGATTACGGCACACCGGCCTCAACCTCCGAGAAGCAGGTGACGCTGACGGTCGATGGCTTCACCGTCACCGTGCCGGAAGGTACCTCGATCATGCGCGCTTCGATGGAGGCCGGCATTGCCATCCCGAAGCTTTGCGCCACCGACATGGTCGATGCCTTCGGCTCCTGCCGGCTCTGCCTGGTCGAGATCGACGGCCGCAACGGCACGCCTTCTTCCTGCACGACGCCGGTGGCGCCGGGCATGATCGTGCATACGCAAACCGGAAGGCTGAAGGACATCCGCCGCGGCGTGATGGAACTGTACATCTCCGACCATCCGCTCGACTGCCTGACCTGTGCGGCCAATGGCGACTGCGAATTGCAGACGCAGGCCGGCGTCGTCGGCCTGCGCGACGTGCGCTACGGTTATGAGGGCGACAACCACGTTTTCAAGAAGAACGACGGTGCAGAAAACTTCAAATGGATGGCGAACGACGAGTCCAACCCGTACTTCACCTATGATCCGTCGAAATGCATCGTCTGCTCGCGCTGCGTGCGCGCCTGCGAGGAGGTGCAAGGCACCTTCGCGCTGACCATCGAGGGCCGCGGCTTCGAAAGTCGCGTATCGCCCGGGATGCATCAGCTTTTCATCGACAGCGAATGCGTGTCCTGCGGCGCCTGCGTGCAGGCCTGTCCGACGGCGACGCTTTCCGAGAAATCGGTGATCAAGATCGGCCAGCCGGAGCATTCGGTGGTCACCACCTGCGCCTATTGCGGCGTCGGCTGCTCGTTCAAGGCCGAAATGCGCGGCGACGAGCTGGTGCGCATGGTGCCCTACAAGGACGGCAAGGCCAACCGTGGCCACAGCTGCGTCAAGGGCCGTTTTGCCTACGGCTATTCGACCCACAAGGAGCGCATTCTCAATCCGATGATCCGCGAAAAGGTCACCGACCCGTGGCGTGAAGTGTCGTGGGAAGAAGCACTCACTTACACCGCCAACGAGTTCCGCCGCATCCAATACCAGTATGGACGCACCTCGATCGGCGGCATCACCTCGTCTCGCTGCACGAATGAGGAAACCTATCTGGTGCAGAAGCTGATCCGCCAGGGTTTCCGCAACAACAATGTCGATACCTGCGCCCGCGTCTGCCATTCGCCGACCGGCTATGGCCTTGGCCAGACATTCGGCACTTCGGCAGGCACCCAGGATTTCGATTCGATCGAGCAGACTGATGTGGTGATGATCATCGGTGCCAATCCGACCGACGCACATCCGGTCTTTGCGTCGCGCATGAAGAAGCGGTTGCGCAAGGGCGCCAAGCTGATCGTGCTCGACCCGCGCCGCACCGACATCGTGCGCTCGGCTCACATCGAGGCACAGCATCATCTGCCGCTGAAGCCCGGCACCAATGTCGCCGTGGTCACCGCGCTTGCCCATGTCATCGTCACCGAAGGCCTGTTCGATGAAGCCTTCATCCGCGAGCGCTGCGACTGGGATGAGTTCCAGGACTGGGCATCGTTCGTGGCGCTGCCGGAAAACAGCCCGGAAGTGGTCGGCCAGCTTGCCAATGTCGATCCCGAAGAAATCCGTGGCGCCGCACGGCTGTTTGCCACCGGCGGCAATGGCGCGATCTATTACGGCCTCGGCGTGACCGAGCACAGCCAGGGCTCGACGACCGTCATCGCCATCGCCAACCTCGCCATGGCGACCGGCAATATCGGCCGGCCAGGCGTCGGCGTGAATCCGCTGCGCGGCCAGAACAATGTCCAGGGCTCCTGCGACATGGGTTCGTTCCCGCATGAGTTGCCCGGCTATCGCCACGTCTCAGGCGATGCGGTGCGCGACATCTATGAGAGCCTTTGGGGCGTCAAGCTCGACGACGAGCCCGGCCTGCGCATTCCCAACATGCTGGACGCCGCCGTCGACGGCTCGTTCAAGGGCCTCTATGTGCAGGGCGAGGATATCCTGCAGTCCGATCCCGACACCAAGCATGTCGCCGCAGGCCTTGCCGCGATGGAATGTGTCGTCGTCCACGATCTCTTCCTCAACGAGACCGCCAACTACGCGCATGTCTTCCTGCCCGGCTCGACTTTCCTCGAGAAGGACGGCACTTTCACCAATGCCGAGCGCCGCATCAATCGCGTGCGCAAGGTGATGGCGCCGAAGAACGGGCTGGCCGACTGGGAAGTGACGCAGAAGCTCGCACAGACGATGGGGCTTGACTGGAATTACCAGCATCCGTCGGAAATCATGGACGAGATCGCCAAGACGACTCCGAGCTTCGCCAAGGTCTCCTTTGACTATCTGGACAAGATGGGCTCGGTGCAGTGGCCGTGCAACGAGCAGGCGCCGGAAGGCACGCCGATCATGCATATCAGCGGCTTCGTGCGCGGCAAGGGCAAGTTCATCCGCACTGAATATGTCGCGACCGACGAGAGGACGGGACCGCGCTTCCCGCTGCTGCTGACCACCGGCCGCATCCTGTCGCAGTACAATGTCGGCGCGCAGACGAGGCGTACCGACAATATCATGTGGCACAGCGAGGACCGGCTCGAGATCCACCCGCATGATGCCGAAAACCGCGGCCTGCGCGACGGCGACTGGGTCCGCCTGACCAGCCGCTCCGGCGAAACGACGCTGCGCGCGCTGATCACCGACAAGGTGTCGCCTGGTGTGGTCTATACGACGTTCCACCACCCCGACACGCAGGCCAACGTCATCACCACCGACTTCTCCGACTGGGCGACCAACTGCCCGGAATACAAGGTGACGGCGGTGCAGGTCGGCGCGTCCAACGGACCGTCGGAATGGCAGCGCGACTATGACGAGCAGGCCCGCAACAGCCGTCGCATCGCGACGCTGGAGGCAGCGGAGTAACGTTGGGCGCGCGCCGCAAAGCCACGACCCAGATCACGCGGCTGGCGCACCGCGCCGGCGGCACTGCGGCCGCCAACCGGATGGTGCCGGAAGAGACGCCGGTGGCGTTCTCCTTTGCCGGCACCACTCACGCGGTGATGATGGCAAGTCCGGCCGATTTCGAGGATTTCGCGCTCGGCTTCTCGCTGACCGAAGGCATCATCGCCGACGGCCGGGAAATCGAGGCGATCGAAGTCGAGGATCACGGCGCCGGCATCGACATCCAGATCAGGCTGAAGGACCAGGCCAATACGCGCTTCGAGGCGCGGCGCCGGCGGCTGGCGGGCCCGGTCGGCTGCGGGCTGTGCGGCATCGAGTCGATCGAGGAGGCGATGCGCTCGGTCGAGGCGGTTGGTTCGTCAAGACTTACACTTGACACCGACGACATCGTCCGTTCGGTCAGGCTTTTGTCGAAAGCGCAGCCGCTTCATGCCGAGACCGGTGCGGTCCATGCCGCCGGTTTTTATATCCCAGGCAAGGGCATCGTCATGGCGCGCGAGGATGTCGGCCGCCACAATGCGCTCGACAAGCTCGCCGGGGCGCTCGCCAAAGCCGGCATCGATGGCACCTTGGGTGCCGTCGTCGTGACATCGCGCGTTTCGGTCGAGATGGTGCAGAAGACGGCGGCGATCGGCGCTGCGTTCATCATTGCCGTTTCGGCGCCGACCGCGCTTGCCATCCGTACCGCCGGGGACGCCGGCATGACGCTGGTGGCTTTGGTGCGCGGCGATGATTTCGATATTTTCACCCACCCCGAGCGGGTGGCTTCCGGAGTTGCCAAGCATGTCGCATGACGAAGGCCACATCATGAGCACCAGCGAAAAGCTGGTCCGCATGGCCAACCAGATTGCCGCCTTTTTTCACTCCAAGCCGCGCGAGGAAGGCATTGCCGGCGTCGCCGAGCACATCAACAAGTTCTGGGAGCCGAGGATGCGGCGGCAATTGTTCGAAATGCTAGACAATGGTGGCGAAGGCTTCAACGGGCTCGTCGTGGCCGCCTCGGCAAGGATCAAGCGGCCGGCCGCACCTGAAGCAGCGGGCTTAGGCGCCGATGCCGGGGGCGTCGTTCCAGGCGGCAAGGGGCCTGGGGCCGGTGAGTCGAACATCGCCGCTTCGCAGAAGTAGGCCCGGTGCTGCCCCTCATCCGGCCCTTCGGGCCACCTTCTCCCGTCAACAATGGGGAGAAGGGAGACTACCCATGCGCCACCATCACATGGCGGACGGCGGTGTAGTCTTCCAAGGCGTAGAGCGACATGTCCTTGCCGTAGCCGGACTGTTTCAGCCCGCCATGCGGCATCTCGTTGGTCAGCATGAAGTGGGTGTTGATCCAGGTGCAGCCATACTGAAGCCGGGCTGCCGTCGCCATGGCGCGCGAAACGTCTTTCGTCCATACCGAGGATGCCAAGCCGTAGTCGGAATCATTGGCCCAGTTCACCGCCTCGTCGACCTCGGAAAAGCGGGTGACGGAGACGACCGGGCCGAACACTTCGCGGCGTACGATCTCGTCTTCCTGCAGAGCACCGGCGACGACGGTCGGCTGGTAGAAGAAGCCGGAGCCCTCGCCCGGCTTGCCGCCGGTGGTGATCTCGATGTGCTTCAGCTCCGAGGCGCGTTCGACAAAGCTCGAGACGCGGTCGCGCTGGCGACGTGAGATGAGCGGCCCGATCTCGTTCTCGGTGTCGTCGGGGCGGTTGTATTTGATGGTCGAGACGGCGGAGGAAAGGTCGGCGACGAGCTTGTCGTAGATCTTCTTGCCGGCATAGATGCGGCAGGCGGCAGTGCAGTCCTGGCCGGCATTGTAGTAGCCGAAAGCGCGCAGGCCATTGATCACCGCGCCGAGGTCGGCATCGTCGAAGACGATGACCGGCGCCTTGCCGCCGAGTTCGAGATGCGTGCGCTTGACCGATTTGGCGGCGGCTTGCAGCACCTTCTTGCCGGTGGCGACATCGCCGGTGATCGAAATCATGTTGACTTTCGGGTGGTTGATCAGCGTGTTGCCGACACTGTCGCCGCGGCCGAGCACGACATTGACGACACCTTCCGGCAGGATTTCAGCGAGGATCTTCGCCAGCTTCAATGCCGTCAGCGGCGTCTGCTCCGACGGCTTGAAGACGACGGTATTGCCGCCGGCAATCGCCGGCGCCAGCTTCCAGGCCATCATCATCAACGGATAGTTCCACGGCGCGATCGAGGCGACGACACCGATGGCATCGCGGCGGACCATCGAAGTGTGACCGGGGATGTACTCGCCGGCGACCTGGCCGGGCATCGAGCGGACAGCGCCGGCAAAGAAGCGGTAGCAGTCGACGATCGCCGGAATCTCGTCGTTGAGCACGGCGTTGATCGGCTTGCCGCAATTGAGCGCCTCGAGGGCGGCGAAATCTTGTGCCGCGGCCTCGATACGATCGGCGATCTTCAGGAGATAACCGGAGCGCTGCGCCGGCGTGGTGCGCGACCAGGTGACGAAAGCCTTTTCGGCCGACAGCACCGCGGCCTCGATCTGCGCCTGGCTGGCTTCAGGCAGGTTGAGGATAGTCGCCCCGGTCTTCGGATTGAGGATTGGCTCCTCGGTTTCGGTGCCCTTCTCGAATTTCGAGCCGATCAGCATCTTTGTGTCCATGGAAATCTCTCCCTTATGGATGCTTGACGTCATTTGCCCGAACCGGCGACTTGGTCGCCGTCGCGGGTCAGGTAATACGCGACGAGTATGGGCAGCAGCGTCACCAGCACGACGACCATGGCCACGACATTGGTGACCGGGCGCTGGCGCGGACGGATCAGCTCCTCCAGCATCCAGATCGGCAGCGTCTGCTGCTGGCCGGCGGTGAAGGTGGTGACGATGACCTCGTCGAACGACAGCGCGAAGGCGAGCATGCCGCCGGCGAGCAGGGCGGTGGCGATGTTGGGCAGCACGACATGGCGGAAGGTCTGGAAGCCGTCGGCGCCGAGGTCCATCGACGCTTCGATCATCGAGCCGGAAGTGCGGCGGAAGCGGGCGACGGCATTGTTGTAAACGACGACGACGCAGAAGGTGGCGTGGCCGAGCACGATCGTCCAGAACGAGAACGGGATCTCGGCCAGCGAAAAGGCTGAACGCAGCGCGATGCCGGTGATGATGCCGGGCAGTGCGATCGGCAGGATGACCAGCAGCGAGATGGTTTCGCGGCCAAAGAAGCGTGTTCGCGACACGGCCGCCGCGCAGAGCGTGCCGAGGACCAGGGCGACGGCGGTCGAGATGGCGGCGACACGGACCGACAGCGACAGCGCTTCCCACACGTCCGGGCGGTTCCAGGTGACGACGAACCACTGCGTCGTCAGCCCCGGCGGCGGCCAGACGAAGCTCCTTTCCTCGGTCGTGAAGGCATAGACGAAGATCAGCAAGATTGGCAGATGCAGGAACAGCAGGCCGGCGGTGGCGGCGATCTTAAGGCCAAGAGGAGCGGATGGTGAGCCATCAGAGCGCATCGAAGGCCCCCATGCGCTTGGCGCCCCAGAGGTAGAAGCCCATGATGACGATCGGCACCACGGTGAAGGCGGCGGCGAGCGGAATATTGCCGGCGGTGCCTTGCTGCGAATAGACGGCCTGGCCGATGAACAGCCGTGAAGTGCCGATGATCTGCGGGATGATGTAATCGCCCAGCGTCAGCGAGAAGGTGAAAATCGAGCCGGCGACGATGCCCGGCAGCGCCAGCGGGAACAGCACGTTGCGGAAGGTCTGGCCGGGCGAGGCGCCGAGATCGGACGAGGCCTCGACCAGATTGCCCGGCACGCGCTCGAGCGCCGCCTGCACCGGCAAGATCATGAAGGGCAGCCAGACATAGACGAAGACGATGAAGGTGCCGGTTGACGATACCGACAGAGAATTGCCGCCGACGACCGGCAGCGACAGCCAGCCATCGAGCAGCCATAGCACATGCAGCTTGGCGAGCAGCCAGGTCAGGATGCCTTCCTTGGCGAGGATGAGCTTCCAGGCGTAGATCTTCACCAGATAGCTCGACCACAGCGGCAGCATGATGCCGAGATAGAACAGCGCCTTCCAGCGGCCGCGCGCATAGCGCGCCGCGTAATAGGCGATGGGAAAGGCGATGATCGCCGAGGCGAACGTGACAAGGGCCGCCATCGTCACCGTGCGCAGGATGATGTCGAGATTGGCGGCCTGCAGCAGGTCGCCATAGGTCTTCAGTGTGAACTGCCGGTTTATGAGGCCGGAGAATTCGTCGATCGAGAAAAAACTCTGCAAGAGCAGCGCGAACAGCGAGCCGATATAGACGATGCCGAGCCACAGCACCGGCGGCAGCAGCATGAGCAGGAGCAGGAGTTGCGGCCGGCGCCAGAACAGGTCCGACAGGGCGCCGCGCAGGCCGCCGCTTCCCGACAGGATGGCGGGCGCGGGTTTGGAGTTGAGCGCTGCGATTGTCATGACACCGCTCTGTCTTGGCGGAGAATATATGCGAGGCCGCGTTCCTTCGCGCCCCCCTCTGTCCTGCCGGACATCTCCCCCACGAGGGGGGAGATCGGATGTCGCGACTGCTTTCGCCAATCACCAACGTTGCAAAAGATGCGCCACTGGCGAAGCTGCCGATCTCCCCCCAAGTGGGGGAGATGTCCGGCAGGACAGAGGGGGGCGCCGTAGAGCGCCTTGTTCAGCTCATTAGCTATCCTCACCTTCATTACCCCGGCTCGTCCATCAAATGCAGGTGCTCGCGGTTGAAGGTAAGTACGACCGCCTCGCCTTCCCTGGGCAATTTCGCACCGGCCGGCACAATCGCGTGCAATCTCAAGCCATCGGCGTCGAGCGCCAGTCTTGTCGTGGCGCCGAGATAATTGGTCGAGACGAGACGGGCGGCAACGCCGTCGCCCTTGGTCGCTCGGCCGATGCGAATGGATTCAGGGCGCAGGCTGCCCCAGCGATGCTGGCCGGAATAACGCTGGACGAAGTCCGGCGGCAGCACATTGGACGAGCCGACGAAATCGGCGACGAAGCGGGTCTTCGGGCGCTGGTAGATATCCTCCGGCGTGCCGATCTGCATGATCATGCCGTCGTTGAAGACGGCGACGCGATCGGCCATCGAAAGGGCCTCGCCCTGGTCGTGGGTGACGAAGACAAAGGTGATGCCGAGCGCCTTCTGCAGCGATTTCAGCTCTTCCTGCATGTTTTCGCGCAGCTTGAGGTCGAGCGCGCCGAGCGGCTCGTCGAGCAGAAGCACCTTGGGCTGATTGACCAGCGCACGGGCGAGCGCGACGCGCTGGCGCTGGCCACCGGAGAGCTGGCTCGGGCGGCGAGCGCCGTAGCCGGGAAGCCGCACCAGCGACAGCGCCTCCTCCGCCGCCTTCTGCCGCTCGGACTTGCCGACGCCCCTGACCATCAGCCCGTAGGCGACATTATCGAGCACGTTCAGATGCGGGAACAGCGCGTAGTCCTGGAAGACGGTGTTGACGTTGCGGCGATATGGCGGGACGCCTTCGGCGCGTTCGCCGAAAATGGAGATCGAGCCCGATGTCGGCTGCTCGAAGCCGGCGATCAGGCGCAGGCAGGTCGTCTTGCCGGAACCCGAAGGTCCAAGCATGGCGAAAAACTCGCCCGGCACGATGTCGAGATCGACCATGTCGACGGCGCGCACGCTGCCGAAATGGCGCGAGACTTCTTGGAAGGAAACGGCTGGGGTCATGGGCTGTCCTGATCTGCCAGGCTCATCAATTCAGGCGACAGCGCTGCCCCTCATCCGCCTGCCGGCACCTTCTCCCCGTATAGGGACGGGGAGAAGGGCTAGCCGCAACGCTGGCGATCCCCCTCTCCCCGTTCTTCACGGGGAGAGGGTAAGGGTGAGGGGCAGCGCCAACTTTCCAGCAATGCGAAACGAACTCACCGTCCGCCGATGACGCCGATATAGTCCGATACCCAGCGATAGTAAGGCACGCACTGGTCCTGGGTGGCGCACTTCGACACCGGCGTCTTCCAGAACTTGATCTTTTCGAAATTCTCGTAGCCGTTGGTCTTGCAGCCTTCGTCACCGAGCAGTTCGTTGCCCTTGCAGGCAGCCGGCACCACCGGCAGTGAGCCGAACCAGGCGGAGACATCGCCCTGCACTTTAGGCGACAGCGAGTGCTCCATCCACATATAGGCGCAGTTCGGGTGGGCTGCGTCGGCCGCCAGCATGGTCGTGTCGGCCCAGCCGGTGACGCCTTCCTGGGGAATGGTCGAAGCGACCGGCTTCTTGGCGGCAATCAGCGTGTTGACCTGGTAGGGCCATGAACCGGAGGCAACGACGCCTTCGTTCTGGAAGTCATCGACCTGGATGGCAGCGTCATGCCAGTAGCGGCCGACCAGCGTGCGCTGAACGCGCAGCAGATCGAGCGCGGCCTTGTACTGATCCTCCGTCAGCTCGTAGGGATCCTTGATGCCGAGCTCCGGCTTGTGAAACATCAGATAGTTGGCAGCATCGGCGATGTGGATCGGCCCGTCATAAGCCTGGACGCGGCCCTTGTTCGACTTGCCGTCGGGCAAGGTCATCTCCTCGAAGACGACGTTCCAGCTCTTCGGCGCTTCCTTGAACACCTCGGTGTTGTACATCAGCACATTCGGCCCCCACTGGTAAGGGACGCCGTAGTGGGCGCCGCCAACCGTAAACCACGGCGCTTCCTTGAGCCGGTCGTCGACCGTGTTCCAGCTCGGAATGAGATCAGTGTTGATCGGCTGGACCCGCTTGCCGGCGACGAGGCGCAGCGAAGCGTCGCCCGAGGCCGTAACGAGGTCGAAGCCGCCTTCATTCATCAGCGCGACCATCTCGTCGGAGGTGTTGGCGGTCTTGATGTTGACCTTGCAGCCTGCGTCCTTCTCGAAAGACGTGACCCAGTCGTAGCTCTTGTCGGTTTCGCCGCGTTCGATGTAACCGGGCCAGGCGACAATGTTGACCTGGCCTTCGCCCTTGCCGAGTTCCTTGACCTGGGCGATCGCCTGGCCGGAAAAGGCCAGCGCGACCGTTAATGCAGTGCACGACTTCAGGAATGAGTTCATCGTCGATCTCCCGTCTGAGGGGGCCGCACTCTCGCGGCGGCTTGTTCCCTGATTATCAAGGTGCTTTGAAATTTCCGGTTTCGCAAATTCATTTGTCAGAAAGGCGATATCGGTTTTTCCTATGGATTAGCGGCCGTTCTTGTCCGGCCGCTGACGGACCATGCGCTGCGATTGTGCAAGCCCGATGAAGTCGCGCGCGGCCTGCGGCAGGCCGGAGCCGCGCCGCCAGACCGTGCCGACCTGGACAACCGGCAACGAGCCCGAGATATCGCGCGATTCGATGCGGTCACCTTCGAGCGACCATGGCCGGTAGACGAGGTCGGGCAGCAGCGCCACGCCGGCGCCGGTAGCGACGAGGCTGCGCACCGCTTCGACCGAGCGGGTGCGGAAGGCGACATGCGGCTTGGCGCCGATCGCCGCCAGCAGCTTTCCGGTATTCTCCTCGATCTCGTCGACGGTCAGCATGATCAGCGGCTCCGAGGCGATGTCGCCAATGCCGATGATGTCGGCGCCGGACAGCGGATGGCCAAGCGGCAACCACAGCCGGTAGGCCGAGACTTCGAGGATTTCGGACTGCAGGGCGGTGCGGTCGCGCAGGTTCGAGGTGACCATGACGGCGATGTCGAGCTTGCCGCCGATCAGCAGATGTTCGAGGTAGTCGCCATTATCCTCGATGGCCGAGATCTCGACGCCCGGATAGGCGCGGCGATAGCGGGCGAGAAGGTCCGACAGCACATAGCCGGCGACCAGTGAAGTGACACCGAGCTGCAGCCGGCCGCCCGCCGCCGCTTGCTCGCCGAAGAAGGCGCGGCGCGCATCGGAAACGTCGGCAAGGATCTTTGTCGCGTGGCGCAGGAACTGATGGCCCTTGTGGGTGATGTTGAGGCCGCGCGGATGGCGCTCGAACAGTTCGACGCCGAGATCGCCTTCGAGCTCCTTGATCGCCTCGGTGACCGACGATTGCGAGATCGACAGATTCTGCGCAGCACCCGACACCGTGCCTTGCTCGGCGACGGCGATGAAGAACTGCAATTGGCGGATGGTGAAGGCCATCGCCGGACTAAACACCGGTATGATAAGGAAGAAAAGCCACCGATCTCCGGCTCTCCGCTCTAGCCAGGTCATCTCCCGCTTTCGCCACCGGCAATGCTGAGCCGCGCGCCCGCTTGCCCAAGCGCGGCGGCGATGGCGCGCGGCGGCGGCCGATCGGTGACGAGTTCGGAAAAACCGTCGAGGCCGCAGACCTGGACCAGGCCCTGGCGGCCGAACTTGGTGTGGTCGGTGATGACGAGCGAGCGCTGGCCGCGCGACAGCACCATGCGGGCGAATTCCGCCTCTTCCAGATCATAGTCCATGACGCCCGTGACGGCGTCGACCGCGCCGGTGGAGATCACCGCATGGTTGACAGAAAAGCGGCTGACGAATTCGATGGCCGAGACGCCGAAGGCGGCGCCTGAATCGCTGCGCAATTCGCCGCCGGCCATGTAGACCTTGTTGCCGTTGACGGTGGCCAGCGTGCGGGCGATGTCCGAGGAGTTGGTGACCACCGTCAGCCGCCGGTGGCCGAGCAGTTCGCGGGCCAGGAAAGACGTGGTGGTGCCGGTGTCGAGCATGACCGATTCGCCGTCGCGGATGGTGGCGGCAACCATGCGGGCGATGGCGCGCTTGGCATCGGCATTCTCGCGCATGCGCCGCTCGAACGGCGCCTCGCCGGCCATCGACGGCAGGCCGACCGCGCCATGCATCTTCAGGATCGAACCGTCACTGGTCAGCGGCTTGACGTCGCGGCGCACGGTTTCCAGCGAAACACCCAGCCGATCGGCCAGGCTGGCGATGGTGACGGTGCCCTCCTCCTGCAAGAGACGCAGGATCTCGCCGTGCCGCTTCGAATGGATCATCGGGTTCGCCCAGTCGGATTGTTGCGCTGCTGACCGGTTCTAAGGCAAATCGGCCACAGTTCACAAGGAATCCTAAAGGTTTCGGGCAAGAAGACAGAAAAAGCCACAAGTTTTCGTTGACAAGCCGGATCACATGGCGTGACACTGGCTCGTGACAGGCTTCGGAACTGCCACGGGAGAACGATGGCAGAGCCGCACCAAAATTCGCTTGCCCGAACGTCTGGGAAATCGTCCGGCGCAAGGGAAAAGGATTTTTTCGAATCCGCGGGGGCGGATGCCGGCGTCGAAGAACCCGGCACAGGGGCTCGTCGGTGCGGTGCGGGATACCGATCCTGGCATCCCGCACCGACGAGATCTTCGCATTGCTCCCTCCTGCCGGCCGCCATCTCGCCCGCGGCGTCTTGAACCCCGCCCAACGAGGGATTGAACCTGTGACCGCCGAGGACCGCATCCGCGCCCTGCCCTGCTGGACCGGCAGCATCGAGATCGCGCCGCTGCCGGGCGGCCTGAGCAACGCCAACTATCTGGTCAAGGACGCGGCCGGTCCGCATGTCGTGCGCTTCGGCCAGGACTTTCCGTTCCATCACGTCTTTCGCGAGCGCGAGGTGATGACCACCCGTGCGGCACACGCCGCCGGCTTCGCGCCGGCGGTTCTTTATTCCGAGCCCGGCATCTTGGTGACGGAATTTCTCGGCGCGAAGACGTATGTCGCGGAAGACGTACGCGCCAATATCGGCCGCGTCGCCGCCCTGATGCGCGGCTTCCATCGGGAGATGCCCAATCATGTCTCCGGCGCCGGTTTTATGTTCTGGGTGTTCCATGTCATCCGCGACTATGCGCGCACGCTGGAGGAAGCCGGCAGCCGCATGCGAAGCGAGTTGCCGCGGCTGCTGACGCTTGCGGACGAGCTCGAACGGGCGCAGAAACTGCTGCCGATCGTCTTTGGCCACAACGATCTTTTGCCGGCTAATATTCTCGACGACGGCCACCGGCTGTGGCTGATCGATTTTGAATATGCCGGCTTCAACACGGCGATGTTCGACCTCGCCGGCGTCGCCTCGAACGCCAGCATGAACGACGAGGAGTCCTTCGCCTTCCTGACCGCCTATTTCATGAAGGAGCCGGACGAGGCGATCCGCCGCTCGCATGCGGCCATGCAATGCGCATCGCTGCTGCGCGAGGCGATGTGGAGCATGGTTTCCGAACTTTATCTCGACGCGCCCGGCATCGACTACGTCGCCTATACCGACGAAAACCTGACGCGGCTCGATGCCGCGCTGGAAAACTACCGAACGAAATACGGACAGAAATCATGACATTGCCCGCCCACGCCGAGATCGTCGTCATCGGCGGCGGCATCATCGGCTGTTCGACGGCCTATCATCTGGCGCGTGACCACAAGGCCGATGTCGTGCTTTTGGAACAGGGCAAGCTGACTTCGGGCTCCACATGGCATGCGGCGGGACTGGTCGGCCAGTTGCGCTCGTCGGCCTCTATCACCCGCGTGCTCAAATATTCCGTCGATCTCTACAAGGGGCTGGAAGCCGAAACCGGGCTGGCCACCGGCTGGAAGATGACCGGGTGCCTCAGGCTCGCCACCAATGCCGACCGCTGGATCGAGTACAAGAGGCTGGCGACGACGGCGAAAAGCTTCGGCATGGATATGCAGTTGCTGTCCCCGGCCGAGGTCAAGACAATGTGGCCGCTGCTGGAGGCCGGCGATCTGGTCGGCGCCAACTGGCTGCCGACCGACGGGCAGGCAAGCCCTTCCGACATCACGCAATCGCTGGCCAAAGGCGCGCGCATGCATGGCGGCAAACTGTTCGAGGATGTCCGCGTTACCGGCTTCAACATGAAGGATGGCCGCATCACCGCGGTAAAGACCAACAGGGGCGATATCGCCTGCGACAAGGTGGTGAACTGTGCCGGCCAATGGGCGCGGCAGGTGGGGGCGCTAGCCGGCATCAACGTGCCGCTGCAGCCGGTCAAGCACCAGTACATCGTCACCGAAAAGATCGATGGGTTGGCGTCCGATGCGCCGACGATCCGCGACCCCGACTGCCGCATCTATTTCAAGGAGGAGGTCGGCGGGCTGGTGATGGGCGGCTATGAGCCGAACCCGCAAGCCTGGACGACCGACCTTCCCGGCGGCGATGTCCCTGATGACTGGGAGTTCCGGCTGTTCGACGACGACTACGATCATTTCGAGCAGCATATGAACCAGGCGATCACGCGGGTTCCGGCGCTCGAAACCGTCGGCGTCAAGCAGATGATCAACGGGCCGGAGAGCTTCACGCCGGACGGCAATTTCATTCTCGGCGTGGCGCCCGAATGCGCCAACATGTTCGTCGGCGCCGGCTTCAACGCTTTCGGCATCGCGGCGGGCGGCGGCGCCGGCTGGGTGCTGGCGCAATGGGTGGTCGACGGCGAGGCGCCACTCGACCTGTGGGTGGTCGATATCAGACGCTTTTCCGACCTGCACCGCGACCGGCAATGGGTTCGCGACCGCACGCTGGAAGCCTATGGCAAGCACTACACGATCGGCTTCCCGCATGAGGAGTATGTCACGGGCCGGCCACGGATCGTGTCGCCGCTCTATGAACGGCTGCAAATGCACCGCGCCGTGTTCGGCTCCAAACTCGGTTGGGAGCGGCCGAACTGGTTTGCGCCCGAAGGCGTCGAGCCGAAGGACATCTATTCGATGGGCCGGCAGAACTGGTTTTCGCCGGTCGGCGACGAGCACCGGCACGTGCGCGAGCACGTCGGCATCTTCGACCAGTCGTCCTTCGCCAAATATGAGCTGGCCGGTGCGGACGCCCTAAGGTCGCTCGACTGGATCTGCGCCAACGATGTCGCCAAGCCGGTCGGCCGGCTGACCTACACGCAGCTTCTGAACACGCGCGGCGGTATCGAGGCCGATCTGACCGTGGCGCGGCTCGGCGAAGAACGATTCTACGTCGTCACTGGCACCGGTTTTAGGACGCATGATTTCTCGTGGATCGGCGACCATGTTGGCAAGGAGCTTGACGTGACGCTCACAGATGTCACCGAGGATTTCGGCACGCTGTCGCTGATGGGGCCGCGCGCCCGCGACGTGCTGGCTGCGGTGACCGATGCGGACGTGTCGAACACCGCGTTCCCGTTCGGACATGTGCGGGAAATCTCCATCGCCGGCCACATAGTTCGGGCGCTGCGCGTCACCTATGTCGGCGAGCTCGGCTGGGAGCTGCATGTGCCGATCGCGGCGACGGGCGAAATCTTCGACGCGCTGATGGCGGCGGGTGAGAAGCACGGCATTCGCCCGGTCGGCTACCGGGCGCTGGAATCGCTGCGGTTGGAAAAAGGCTACCGCGCCTGGGGTTCCGACATCACGCCCAACGACACGCCGCAGGAGGCCGGCCTCGGCTGGGCGGTGAAGCTTCGCAAGAATACCGATTTTCTCGGGCGGCGGGCGCTGGAAGAGATCAGCGGCGCCGCGCTGAAAAAACGCTTTGCCGGCTTCACGGTCGACGATTGCGAGATCGTGCTGCTCGGGCGCGAGACGATCCTGCGCAACAACGAGCCGGTCGGCTACCTGACCAGCGGCGGCTATGGCTACACGGTCGGCAAGAATATCGGCTATGGTTACGTGCGCAACGCCGATGGCGTCAGCGACGATTTCCTCGCCTCCGGCGACTACGAGCTGGTGGTGGCGATGGAGCGCACGCCGGCAAAAATCCATCTCGAGCCACTCTACGACCCGGCGGGAGCAAGAATCAGAGCCTAGTCTAGATCAACTCACACGCAGAACGAGGCCGCGGCTCGGCACGGTGTCCGCCTCGCCCGGCATGGAGACATAGGGCGACGTCTCTTCGGCACGCGTGACCACGCCCTTCGCCTCGAGGTCGACGATCCGCGCGGCAAAACCGGCGTCCCACAGTGTATTCTTGACCGTCAGCACGATTATCCCGCCCGGCCGGCAGATGCGGATCAGTTCGTCCAGGCCCTCTGCGCCGACATGGCCCGAGGTGAAGACGCCGCCCGATATGATGCCGGCATAGGCGTCATCCGCGAAAGGCAGCGGCCCGCCGAGCGCCAGGCAGTGAAGCGCCGAATAGACGCCCTTGCGCGCTGCCTGGGCCAGCATCCCCTCCGAAATGTCGAGCGCCTCGACCTGCGGATAACCGGCGATCTTCAGCCACTCACCGATGAGCCCGGTACCGGCGCCGGCATCGAGGAGCGGTGCCGCGCCGCGCGGCAGATGGCGGGTAAGCAGGGCGAGGCAGATGGTCGGATGGCGATAACCGGCCGCCGACATGTCGGCGTCGTAAGTGTCGGACCAGCTGTCGTAGAGCGCCGCTACTTCCTCAGGCCGCTTCGCCGCATAGGCTGCGGCGAGCGCGCCCTCGTTTTTCCTGTCCGCCATCGCAGTCCCGTCCGCAAAATCAAAGTGCTGCAGCGTCCTTGTGCGTCCGACAGGAACGCACGGCGCTGGAATCGCCGATGATAGCCAAACGGCGAAATTTGTGGAACCGTCGTCGCCACAAATAAAGACGCAAAGAGGGCGGAAGCGATGGTGGACGAGGAAGCACGCGCGGCGCTTGCAGCCATTCCGGTGCTGGCCGGCTACGAGGGACCGCTGGAGCGGCTTGGTGGTCTTACCAACCTCGTCTTCAGGGCTGGAGATGTCTGCCTGCGGATCCCCGGCAAAGGCACAGAGGAGTATATCAATCGAGCCAACGAGGCGGTGGCAGCACGGGAAGCCGCCAAGGCCGGCGTCAGCCCCGAGCTGCTGCATGTCGACGGCGAGACAGGCGTGATGGTGACGCGTTTCGTCGTTGGAGCCGAGACGATGTCGCCGGAAAAGTTCAAGACAAGGCACGGCAGTCCGGCGCGCGCCGGCAAGGCCTTCCGTAAGCTGCACGGTTCCGGCGCGGTGTTTCCCTTCCGCTTCGAGCTTTTTGCGATGATCGACGACTATCTGAAGGTGTTGTCGACCAAGGATGTCGCCCTGCCTGCCGGTTACCACGACGTCGTGCGTGAGGCGGAAACCGTGCGCTCGGCGCTTGCCGCGCATCCCCTGCCTCTTGTCGCCTGCCACTGCGATCCGCTGTGCGAAAACTTTCTCGATACGGGCGACAGGATGTGGATCGTCGATTGGGAATATTCCGGCATGAACGATCCGCTCTGGGATCTCGGCGACCTCAGCGTCGAAGGACAGTTTGATACGGCGCAGGAGGACGAAATGATGGGCGCCTATTTCGGTGGCGAGCCGACGCCGGCCGAGCGCGGCCGCATCGTCATCTACAAGGCGATGTGCGATCTCTTGTGGACGCTGTGGGGGCTGATCCAGCTTGCCAACAGCAATCCGGCCGACGATTTCCACGCCTATGCCGACGGCCGCTTCGCGCGCTGCAAGGCGCTGATGGAGACAGCCGACTTCTCAAGGCATCTGGCGGCATTGCGCGTGGGTTAGGCGCCAGAAATCTGGGCTTTAAAGCACGCCACGTGATGGGATTCACGTGGTGTGCTTTAACTCTTTGTTTTTATGCATGTCGTTGCCCCAAAACCGCTGCGCACTTTTGGGCGACATGCATTAGTTGACGCCTTTCGGCACGTTTTCCGGCGGCACCGTGTCGACCACTTTCTGGCGATGGAAGATGAACAGGCCGGCCAGCACGATGATGCCCGAGCCGATCAGGATGCGCGGACCGGGCATGTCGCCGAAGAAGGCCAGCCCGAAGATCACGGCCCACGGCAGCAGGCTGTAATGCAGCGGCGCCAGCGTCGAGGCCGGCGCCAGCTTCAGCGCCCTGGTGATCATCAGATGCGCGCCGCAGGAGACGATGCCAAGAAGCAGCATGGCACCGAAATCGAGCGAGGACGGCGTCCGCCAGTTGCCGATGGTGAGAAACCCGCCGACCAGCAGCGTGCCGATGGTTTGCCAGGTAACGAGCGAGGTGTCGCTGGTGCCACGCAGCCGCCGGTTGAGGATGATGGCAAAGGCGAATGAAATGCTTCCGGCCAGCGCGAAGGTCGACGACAGCGAAAACGCGGCCGAGGACGGTTTGAGCATGATCAGCACGCCGCAGAAGCCGACCAGGATCGCTATCCAGCGGCGCCAGCCGACCTTTTCACCGAGCAACAGATGGGACAGCGCCGCCACGTAGATCGGCCCGGCCATATAGAAGCTCATGACGTCGGCGAGCGGCAGATAGACGACGGCGGCGTAGAACAGCGCCGTGTCGAGCGTCGTCATGACGACGCGCAAGACCTGCAGTTCCAGGCGCTCCATGCGGAACAGCTTGGCCGTGCCTTGACGCGCGATCATCGGACCGAGCACGAAAAAGGCGCCAACCGAGCGGATCAGCACGACCTGGCCGACGGAAAAGCTGGCGACCAGCCATTTGCCCATCGCATCGTTCAACGCAAACAGGAAATCGCCGGCCAGCATCAGCAGAATGCCAGCCAAAAGCACGTTCCTGATCGTCGAATTCTGGGCTGTTGGCTCTGCCATTCCGATGTCGCTTCCTCCCGCATGAAAGCTCGGTGAGCAGCGTCGTAGACGCAAGCAGCCGCTTTGACGAGCGGAAATCGGGAACCCGGCCAGACCAGAGCCGGAAATCGGCTGGGCCTACACCAGAGCGGCGGACTTCATCTGATCGAAGCGCGCGGCTTGATGCAGTCCCAACGTCCTGTTGGGCCTGCCAACATTGATCATGAGGTGGGCCGACGATGTCTGCGGTTCACTGTTCCTGGCCGCCCCGCGATCGAAAGCCGGGTTTCCTGCCTGGCTCGATCGGCCACCACCTTGCCCCTGGCGATGACGCAGAGGCGCTCGGGACGCAGACGCAAAGCCTCGACCGGATCGCCGGCATCGAGGACGACGAGGCTGGCGCGCTTGCCGACCGCCAGGCCGAGATGGTCGAGGCCCATGATGGCGGCGTTGACATTGGTGACCATGTCGAAGCAACGCGCCATGTCGGCCGGGCTCGACATCTGGGCGACGTGAAGGCCCATGAAGGCGACGTCGAGCATGTCGGCGGTGCCCAGCGAATACCAGGGGTCGAGCACGCAATCCTGGCCCCAGCCGACGCGGATGCCGTGGGCAAGCATTTCCTTGACCCGCGTCAGGCCGCGGCGTTTGGGAAATGTGTCGTGGCGGCCCTGCAGCATGATGTTGATCAGCGGATTGGGGATCGCCGAGACCCCTGCCTCTGATATCAGCGGCAACAGCTTCGAAACATAGTAATTGTCCATCGAGTGCATCGAAGTAAGATGCGAGCCGGCGACCCTGCCCTGCAGGCCGAGGCGTTGCGTCTCATAGGCCAGTTGTTCGATATGACGCGACAGCGGATCATCTGTCTCGTCGCAATGCAGGTCGACCATGAGGCCGCGCTTTGCCGCGATTTCGCAAAGTTCCGTCACCGAACGTGTGCCGTCGGCCATGGTGCGCTCAAAATGCGGAATGCCGCCGACGATGTCGACACCCATGTCGAGCGCGCGGATGGTGTTATCGCGCGCCGTCGGCGAGCGATAAAACCCATCCTGCGGGAAGGCGACCAGTTGCAGGTCGATATAGGGCGCGACCGTCTTCTTCACATCGAGCAGGGCTTCGACCGCCAGCAGCCTGGTATCGCAGACATCGACATGGGTGCGGATGGCGAGCAAGCCCATTGTGACAGCCCAGTCGCAATAGGCGAGCGCGCGCTCGCGCACCGCTTCGTGCGTCAACAGCGGCTTCAGTTCGCCCCACAGCGAAATGCCTTCCAGCAGTGTGCCCGACGCGTTGATGCGCGGAATGCCCAGCGAGAGCGTGGCGTCCATGTGAAAATGCGGATCGACGAAAGGCGGCGAGACCAGATTGCCATGGGCGTCGATCGCCGTGCCTGCGGTAACGTTCAGCTCGGGCTCGATGGCCGCGATCGTCTCGCCGATGATGCCGATGTCGGCGATCGTGCCGTCGGGCAGCATGCCGCCGCGGACGATGAGATCGAAAGTCATCTGTCGTCATCCCTTTGAAGAAGCAGACCTATTCCGGCACATACCTTACCGCACCCTTGGCAGCACTGGTCGCCATGGACGCGTAGGCGCGCAAGGCCATCGTCACCTTGCGCTTGCGCTTTTCCTCGGGCTTCCAGGCGGCAGCTCCCTTGGCCTCCATTGCCGCGCGGCGGGCGGCCAGTTCGGCATCGTCGACGGCAAGCCGGATGGTGCGGTTCGGGATATCGATCTCGATCGTGTCGCCCTCATGCACCAGCCCGATCAGCCCGCCTTCCGCCGCCTCGGGAGAGGCATGGCCGATCGACAGGCCGGAAGTGCCGCCGGAAAAGCGGCCGTCAGTGAACAGCGCGCAGGCTTTGCCGAGGCCCTTCGATTTCAAATAGCTTGTCGGATAGAGCATTTCCTGCATGCCGGGGCCGCCGCGCGGCCCTTCGTAGCGGATGACGACGACATCGCCGGCCTTGATCTCGTTGGACAGGATCGCCTTGACGCTGGCGTCCTGGCTTTCGAACACCCTGGCCGGGCCGGTGAATTTCAAGATCGATTCATCGACGCCCGCGGTCTTCACGATGCAGCCGTCGAGCGCAAGGTTGCCTTTCAGCACGGCAAGACCACCGTCCTTGGAAAATGGATATTCGGCCGAGCGGATGACACCCTTCTCCCGGTCGAGATCGAGTTCGTCCCAGCGGCGATCCTGGCTGAAGGCGACCTGCGTCGGCACGCCGCCCGGGGCCGCCAAAAAGAAGTCGCGGACATTCTGGCTTGACGTGCGGGAGATATCCCAATGGTCGAGCGCTTCGCCGAGCGTCCGCGTATGTACGGTCGGCAGGTCGCGGTTGATCAGTCCGGCGTTATCGAGCTGACCGAGGATCGCCATGATGCCGCCGGCGCGGTGAACGTCTTCCATGTGCACATCCGCCTTGGCGGGGGCAACCTTGCACAGCACCGGCACCTTGCGTGACAGTGCGTCAATGTCGTCCTGATCGAAATCGATCTGGCCCTCATGCGCGGCAGCCAGGATGTGCAGCACGGTGTTGGTCGAGCCGCCCATGGCGATGTCGAGTGTCATGGCGTTCTCGAAGGCACCTTTCGAGGCGATGCTGCGCGGCAGCGCGGTGTCGTCGTCCTGCTCGTAGTAGCGCTGGGCGAGATCGACGATCAGATGGCCGGCCTCGACGAACAGCCGCTTGCGGTCGCCATGGGTGGCAAGCGTCGAGCCATTACCGGGCAGCGAAAGGCCGAGCGCCTCGGTCAGGCAGTTCATCGAATTGGCGGTGAACATGCCTGAGCAGGAGCCGCAGGTCGGGCATGCCGAGCGCTCGATGGTCTTGACGTCTTCGTCGGAGATCTTGTCGTCGGCGGCAGCGACCATGGCGTCGACCAGATCGAGCGCCTGCGTCTTACCGGCGAGCACCACCTTGCCGGCTTCCATAGGCCCGCCGGAGACGAAGACCGTCGGGATGTTGAGGCGCAGCGACGCCATCAGCATGCCCGGCGTGATCTTGTCGCAATTCGAGATGCAGACCATGGCGTCGGCGCAGTGGGCATTGACCATGTATTCGACCGAGTCGGCGATCAGCTCGCGCGACGGCAACGAATAGAGCATGCCGTCATGGCCCATGGCGATGCCGTCGTCGACAGCGATGGTGTTGAATTCTTTCGCAACGCCGCCGGCCTTTTCGATCTCCCGGGCGACCAGCTGGCCGAGATCCTTGAGATGGACGTGGCCCGGCACGAACTGGGTGAAGGAATTGACCACCGCGATGATCGGCTTGCCGAAATCGGAATCCTTCATGCCGGTGGCGCGCCACAGGCCGCGGGCGCCGGCCATGTTGCGGCCATGGGTGGTGGTGCGGGAACGATAGGCGGGCATGAATTTTCCTTGGCTGGCTGGCCGCTCGACGGGAGCATGGCAGCGCTGAATTCGGACCGCAGGCGTTATAGACGCCGAAGCCTGATCTGGCCACAATTTTGCAGTGCGCCAGATTCTTTCGAAAATTTCGATGCCACTGTCGGATTGCGTGCTGCGCAGCCGTCCTTGGGCAAACGGCAGGGCAAGTAACACCAACGCCAAGTCAAGCCGTTTTCACCGTGATAGCAACCGAAACAGCCCGAGGAGCAAGACATGCAAAAGATCACCCCCTGCCTGTGGTTCGACGACCAGGCCGAGGAGGCTATGAACCATTACATCTCCATCTTCAAGAACTCGAAGGTGCTGAGCGTGATGCGCTGGCCCAAGGGCAGCGGCGATAATGAAGGCAAAGTGCTGGTGACCTATTTCGAGCTCGACGGCGTGCAGTTCCAGGCGCTCAACGGCGGGCCGCAATTCAAGTTCACCGAGGCAGTCTCGCTCTCCATCGACTGCAAGACGCAGGAGGAGGTCGACTATTTCTGGGACAGGCTCATCGAAGGCGGTGGCGAGCCCAGCCAGTGCAGCTGGCTGAAGGACAAATTCGGCGTGTCCTGGCAGGTCGTGCCGGAGCAATTGCCGAGGCTGCTGCAGGACCCCGACACGGAAAAGGCCGGCCGCGTCATGCAGGCGATGATGCAGATGGCCAAGATCGACATCGCCAAGATCGAAGAGGCAGCCAGGGGGTGATCATCGTGCAAGTCGGCGCCGCCCCTCATCGCCCTGCCGGGCACTTCTCCCCGTATAGGGACGGGGAGAAGGGGCTGGCCGCCGCCCTCAGCGCTATTTCTGCAACGCTCGTGATTGGCGAAACGGTCCATGAGAGCGCCCTCTCCCCGTCACTTACGGGGAGAGGATGCCGGCAAGCAGGTGAGGGGCAGCGTAAACGCCCGGACTGTTAAGCGGCGAAATCAAACCTGAAGCGATTGCCCTCTGAAGCGATTGCTCTTGAGATACAGCTCAAGCCGCCTTGTCGCGGACCTGGTAATCCTTCACCGCGGCGAAGCGGATCGCCTTCCAGCGTTCGGCCTCGTAGTTGAGCGAAAAGGCGTGCTGGGCCAGGAACACTGGATCGTTGTCGAGGTCGCGGGCAATGTCGCCGCGATGCGCCTCGATGAAGCGATGCATCTCGGCCTTGTCGTCAGCCGATATCCAGCGGCAGACGGAAAAGCGCGACATCTCGAAATCGACGGGCAGCGTGTATTCGAAGTTCAGCCGCTCCTTCAGCACGTCGAGCTGCAGCGCACCGACAACGCCGACGATCGCCGGTGAACCATCCTCCGGCGAGAACAGTTGCACGACGCCTTCCTCGGCCATCTGGTGCAGCGCTTCCTTCAGCTTCTTGGCCTTCATCGCGTCGCCGAGGCGAACGCGGCGCAGGATTTCCGGCGCGAAGTTCGGCACACCGCGAAACAGGATCTCCTCGCCCTCGGTCAGCGTATCGCCGATGCGCAGCGTGCCGTGATTGGGGATGCCGACGACGTCGCCGGCGAAAGCCTCGTCCGCGGTGACGCGGGTGCGGGCGAAGAAGAATTGCGGCGCCGACAGGCTCATCGGCTTTCCCGTGCGCACCAGCTTGGCCTTCATGCCGCGCTCGAGCTTGCCCGAGCAGACGCGGACGAAGGCGATGCGGTCACGGTGGTTGGGGTCCATGTTGGCCTGGATCTTGAAGACGAACGAGGTCATCTTGTCCTCGGTCGCCTCGACCTTGCGGGTGTCGGCCTCCTGCGCGCGCGGCGGCGGCCCGTAGGCGCCAAGCGCCTCGATCAGGTCGCGCACGCCGTAATTGCGCAATGCCGAACCGAAATAGACCGGCGTCAGATGCCCCTCGCGAAACGCGTCGATATCGAGCGGACGGCAGGCTTCGCGCGCCAGCTCGAGCTCCTCGATGAAGGCTTCGCGCTCGTTCTCCGGCAGCAGGCCGGCGACGCGGTTGGAATCGGGACCATTGACCGGCGTGCGGTCCTTCTCGGCGTCGCCCTTGCGTACCGCGTTCAACGCCAGATGATAGGTGCCGGAAAACGTCTTGCCGCGGCCGATCGGCCAGGTGATCGGCGCGGTGTCCAGCGCCAGCTTCTGCTCGATCTCGTCAAGTATCTCGAACGGGTCGCGGCTTTCGCGGTCCATCTTGTTGACGAAGGTGATGATCGGGATGTCGCGCAGCCGGCAGACCTCGAACAGTTTTAGCGTGCGCGGCTCGATACCCTTGGCGGCGTCGATGACCATGACCGCCGCGTCGACCGCCGACAACGTGCGATAGGTATCGTCGGCGAAATCCTCGTGACCGGGCGTGTCGAGCAGGTTGAAGACATTGTCCTCATACTCGAAAGTCATCACCGAGGTGACGACCGAAATGCCGCGCTCGCGCTCGATCTTCATCCAGTCCGACCGGGTCTGGATGCGATCCTTCTTGGCCTTGACCTCGCCGGCAAGCTGGATGGCGCCGCCGAACAGCAGCAGCTTTTCGGTCAGCGTCGTCTTGCCGGCGTCCGGATGCGCGATGATCGCGAAAGTGCGGCGGCGCGCCACCGCGTTCGTGATGTCTTCAGCCAATTTATGGAATCCCGTGTGGTGCGCGGCTTCTAGCAGCGCTTTTGTAGCCTGTCGAACAGTTTTGGGCGGTTGCCCGGTCTTGAGGTAGGGTTGCGGCAACGACATCAGAAGACCCGATTCGACAAAGGACCATCCATGAGCGCAGCCAAGCAAGTCATCGTCGTCGGCGCCGGCATCATCGGCGCGTCCATCGCCTGGCATCTGGCGAAGGCCAGCGCGAAGGTGACGGTCGTTGCCGACAGCGGCGCCGGCGGCGTCGCGACGCCGAATTCCTTTGCCTGGATCAATGCCAGCTGGGGCAATCCAGAACCGTATTTTCGGCTGCGCACCCGTTCGATGGCCGAATGGACGCGGCTTGCGCATGACGTGCCGGGCATTCCGTTGGAATGGTGCGGCGGCCTGTGCTGGGACCTGCCGCCGCCCGAGCTTGAGGCCTACGCCGCCGAGCATTCTGCCTGGGGTTACGGCATCGAGCGTATTGACCGCGCCGCCGCCGCACGCATCGAGCCAAACCTGATCGAGGTTCCCGATTTCGCCCTTCATGTCGCCCAGGAAGGTGTCGCCGAGCCGGTCGCCACCACGCAAGCGCTGCTGGCCGGTGCCGAGCGCCGCGGCGCGCGAGTGATGGCCGGAACAGCCGTGACCGCGTTGGTGGAGACCAATGGCAGGATTACTGGAGTCGATACATCCGGCGGACGGATCGCTGCCGACGAGGTGGTGATCGCAGCGGGCGCCGGCTCTCCGGCAATCGCGGCGACGGCCGGGTTAAAACTGCCGATCGAGACGCCGCCCGGCCTGATTGTCCATTCACGCCCGTACGAAAAGCTGCTCAACGGACTGGTGATCGGCGATCGGCTGCACATGCGCCAGACTGCCGAGGACCGCATCATCGCCGGCTCGGATTTCGGCGGCGCCGATCCGGGCATGGATGCCGCAGCCACCGCCCGCGAGCTGTTTGCGTCAATGAAAACCATGCTGCGCGGTGCCGACCGGCTGGAACTGGATTTCCACACGGTCGGTCACCGGCCGACGCCCGTCGACGGCTTTCCGATCATCGGACGGGCCGAAGGCATCAGCGGACTCTACGTCGCGGTCATGCATTCCGGCATCACGCTGGCGCCTGCCGTCGGCCTGTTCGCCGCCCGGGAACTCCTCGACGACACACGCGATCCGCTGCTTGAGCCTTATGGGCTGACGCGGTTTGCCGGTTAACTTGGATTAGCGCGTCCAAAATAACCGGCGGCCGGCGAACTCGCCGGAAGGTCGATTGCAGTCGCGCTCCACGGCGCCCCCCTCTGTCCTGCCGGACATCTCCCCCACAAGGAGGGAGATCGGCAGCTTCGCCGACCGCGTCCATTCCATCAACGTTGCAGATTGGCGAAAGCTATCGTGACAGCCAATCTCCCCACTCGTGGGGGAGATGTCCGGCAGGACAGAGGGGGGCGCCGTGGAGCTTAGACTTGAACCATTTTGACCAGATTTGTAGGTTCCAGACCTAAACAGCCAGCGCCAACTTCGCGATCTCAGGAGCAAACGGACGAATGCTCATGCCGTCTCTGGTAATGGTCACGAAGCTAGAGGGCGGGATCGGCTGCCAGTCGCCGCCGTCACGGTCGAAGGGCTCCGACATAAGGCATCGCCCGCCGCCATTGTGGAAGACGGCGGTGTAGAGCGTCGGCGCGTGGGCATCGGTCGCATACCGCACCGCATGGAGCGATTCGCCGTCCGACAAGGCGGCGGTAAGTCTGAGCGCCGGTTCGAAGCCGGCGCGGCGCGAGGCGTCCATTACGCGGCTGGTGGCGCGGAGAACAGCGCCCTCCGGATCACCCGACAGCCCTTCGTCGATCATCAGGAGAAAGAAGAGTTCGGAATCGGTGATGCCTTCGCGCTGGGCGAAGACCGCGTCGGAGAGTGAGTTTTCCAGCGCGCGGCGGATTCTTTCCAAGCCGCCGATCTGGCCGTTGTGCATGAACGACCAGCGGCCGGCAGTGAAGGGATGACAGTTCATGCGGCTGGTGGCGCTGCCGGTCGATGCGCGCACATGGGCAAGGAACAGGCTGGACTTGATCTGGCGGCACAGGCTCTTCAGATTGGGATCGGACCAGGCCGGCAGGATGTCGCGATAGAGACCCGGTTCCGGCAGGTCGCCGTACCAGGCGAGGCCAAAGCCATCGCCATTGGTCGGTGACTTGGCTTCCTGGGCGCAATGACTCTGGGCGATCAGCGAATGGCGGGGCGCCGTGACGATGTCTTCAAGGAAAACCGCTTCGCCAAGATAGGCCGCCCAGCGGCACATCGCTTAATCTTCCCTCAGGCGCGGTCCATGAGAGCCGCAGGCTCCTTGATCGCGTGTGTGCCTCTGTTGTGCGCGCGCTCATAGAGCTCGCGAACGATTCGGCTGGCCGTAGTCTCAAACAGAAACGGCAAGAAAGCGTGAACGAGCGCGGCGAACGCTGCCATGAACAGGCGCGAGCAGAACCACGCCGCGAAGGCCATATGGCTGAAATAGGTCTCGCCCACCTTGGCCGGGTGAGAGGTAAAGAGCCTTGCAAGCCGTGTCGTCATGGTGATGCCTCCTGCCGGGATAAGCCCCCGTTGCTGAGTATTCTGGCACGAGCTTTTGGCTCATTGGTCTCAAATCATCCTTGTATTTCGGCAATTATTGGGACAAACATCCCACATGCCGCTGGAAATCGATGAGATCGACCGAAGATTGCTGGCCGAGCTGCAACGCGACGGAACATTGTCGGTCGACCAATTGTCGGAAAGGGTGTCGCTGTCGCGCAACGCCTGCTGGCGCCGGGTCAAGCGGCTGGAAGAAGACGGCGTCATCACCGGCCGGGTGGCGCTGGTCGATGCGGACAAGCTCGGCCTCGGCCTTTCGGTGTTCGTCCTGATCCGGACCTCCAATCACGATCCGGACTGGCTGCAAAAATTCCGGGCGGCAGTCACCGGTTTTCCCGAGATCACCGGCGTCTATCGCATGTCCGGCGACCTCGATTACGTCTTGCGTGCCCGCGTCGCCGACGTGAAGGCTTATGACCGGCTCTATCAGCGGCTGATCGCCAAGGTGGCGCTGTCGGACGTTTCGGCCTCCTTCGTCATGGAGGAGATCAAGGAGACGACGGTCGTTCCCGTAGAACTGCGCTGAAGCGGAACTGCGCTGAAAGAAAGCCGTTGATAGCATTGCCGCCGAGTTGACCGAATCGGCGTTGATAGCGATAGGATCAGCCTCATGCGCGCAGCCCTCTACACTTCCTCCGTCATCGGTCCGGCCGTCGGCTTCGTCAGGCTGCCGCATGGCGAAGGCCTGCCGCTTCCCGCCTATGAAAGTCCGGGCGCCGCCGGCATGGATCTGCGCGCCGCGGTGCCGGACGACCGGCCGCTGCTGATCCTGCCGGGAAAACGCGCGCTGGTGCCGACCGGGCTGATCCTGGAGATCCCGGAGGGCGTGGAAGGTCAGGTCCGGCCGCGCTCGGGCCTCGCCTTGAAGCATGGCCTCACCTGCCTCAACACGCCGGGCACCATTGACAGCGACTATCGCGGCGAGGTCAAGGTGCTGCTGATCAACCTTGGCGACGAAGATTTCGCGGTGACGCGCGGCATGCGGATCGCCCAGATCGTCTTTGCATCCGTGATGCAGGCGACGGTCGAGGAGCGCACATTGGCCGGCGGCACGGCGCGCGGCTCTGGCGGCTTCGGATCGACCGGCACGGCCTGATGTCTGGGTCGTATTTCAGTCATATTGAACCATTCTGCCGGGTTAATTCGAGCCAAATCCTTCGGCCTTCGGACTTGGCCGTGCCACCAGCACGGCCTGCGCCGAAGGCCTCGACCTTGACCCGAATTCCCTCCGGCAGAATGGTTCAATATGACTGAAATACGATCCCTACCCAAACTCGTCATCTTCGATTGCGACGGGGTCCTGGTCGACACCGAGAACCTGGCCAATCGACGCCTCGCCGAATGGCTCAGCACCGCCGGCTACCCGGCCAGCTTCGAATATTGCCGTAAGAATTTCTCCGGCCGCTCCATGGTCTCGGTGCAAAAGGAAGTCGAGGCGACCGGCGTCAGCCTCGGCGCCGATTTCGTCGAACGCTGGAACGCCGGCCTGCCGGACCTGTTCGCGCATGGCGTCGAAGCCGTCCCCTATGTCAGGGAGTTCATCGAAGCCGTGCACGCTGCCGGCATCGCAACTTGCGTCGCTTCATCGGCACGGGTTTCGAAAATGCACATCACGCTCGGCCAGACCGGGCTGCTGCCGCTGTTCGAGCATGCACTGTTCAGCTCGACCATGGTCTCGCGCGGCAAGCCGTTTCCCGACCTGTTCCTGCATGCGGCAAGCACGATGGGCTTCGCGCCGGCCGACTGCATCGTCATCGAGGACAGCGTCGCCGGGACATTAGCCGGCATCGCCGCCGGCATGCGCGTATTTTCCTACTACGGCGACCCGCATTCCGACCGCGGCGGCCTGACCGAGGCCGGCGGCATCCTGTTCGACGACATGCGCGAACTTGCCGGGCTGGTGCCGATCCACTGATCTGATATTCAGGCTTCCCATCCGGCTGTACGCCTCGGTCGTCCGTGCTAGCTTGCGAACATTCGACCGTGCGAGGCGCCCAACGCGTGAATTCTATCCTGCTTCGCTTCATCATCGCCTGTTTGCTGCTGCCGTGCCTGTGGACTGCGGCCGGCGCGCAAGGCGTCAGCTTCCCGGACCTTGGCAGCGCCGTTCCCGGCCACAAGCATACGACCTATCTCGACCTCGCCAGGATGGTCATTCCCGATCTTGCGGCGGACAAGGACGGCTTCTACCGGGGCTCCATGCCGATCGAGATGCGCCATATCGAGGGCCCGGATAGCGGTGGCCCGCCGCCCGAAACGTCGGGCTTTTCCGATGCTGGCGTGCTCCAGATCAAGGCTGGCGGCAAGGATCGGCTGGCCATGCTGTTCGACCTCGGCAGCTCCTCCGACAGCGCCGAGGGTTTTGCGGTGCTGGCGCTCTACGATCTTGCCGGCAGGCCGAGACTGCTCGACGCTGTCAATGTCGCCGTCGACCGGAGCACCTATTTCCGCGATCCAGGCAAGCTGCCGATCGGGCCCGGTGATGACGCGATCGTCACCCTGAGCACGCATTTCAATTCGAGCCAAGGCTATGTGAGCACGCCGCTGATCCTGGTCCGCGACGACAGGTTCGAACTGATCGACATGATCCACACGTTCGACGAGTCCCTGTGCGCCTACAAGCGCACGCAGGAGTTGGCGTTTCAGACCATTGCGGACGGCCAGCCCTATGCGGCCATCAAAGCGACGGTGACCGATGCCACCGTGCCGAATGGCGAAAGCTGCGACGAACCGGCGCCCGAGGCTTCCTCGCGCGACATCTCCGTCACCTACCATTGGAATAGGACCGCCTACGTCAAGGGGTCCGACGCACTGGACAAATTGGCAGGAGAGAACGCCAATCGCTTCTGAGCCAATCGCATTCGTTTGCCCGGGGGGCAGTGGCGGGATAAAATGCGCTTCGCACTCTGGGGAGCATCCATGGACAAGGGCAAAATCTTTCGCGACCTGCACAGCTCGATCTTCGTCATGCCCAATCCCTGGGACATCGGCACGACGAAACTGCTGGCTTCCTTCGGTTTCAAGGCGCTGGCGACGACCAGCGCCGGCTTTGCCTTTTCGCGCGGCCTGCCCGACGGCGCGGTGACCTTCGAGGCGATGATCCACCACTGCCGCGAGGTATCGGCGGCGACCGGCCTGCCGGTCTCGGCCGATCTCGAAAAGGGCAAGGGCGACAGCGCCACAAGTGCATCCGAAACCATCTTCGCGGCCGAGGCCGCGGGCCTCGCCGGCTGCTCGATCGAGGACCACACCGGTGAGCCCGACAAGCCGATCTATGATTTTTCGCATGCCGTCGAGCGCGTCGCCGCCGCAGCGGAGGCGGCACGGGCGCTGAAGCACGATTTCGTCTTCACCGCGCGGGCTGAGAATTTTTTATGGGGCAAGCCCGACATCGACGACACGATCAAGCGGCTGCAGGCCTTCGAGAAGGCCGGCGCCGACGTGCTCTACGCGCCGGGCATCAGTGACATCGAGACGGTGCGAACCGTCTGCTCGGCACTGACCAAGCCGGTCAACGTCATGGTGAGGCCCGGCTTCACCATCGCCGATCTTTCCCTGGCAGGGGTCAAGCGCATTTCGCTCGGGCCCTGGCTGACCAATTTCGCCTTCGGCATGCTGGAGACGGCGGCGCGCGAGATCCAGCAGGACGGCACCTTCGGCTTCACCCGCACCGCCATGCCGTTCGGCAAGCTGCAGGCGTTGTTTGCCAAATCTTCAGCTTAGATGGGTCCCAACGCATGACGCTCACCGTCGTCGACATGCACACCGGCGGCGAGCCGCTGCGGATCGTCACCGGCGGTTATCCCAAGATCCCTGCAGGCACGATCCTGGAAAAGCGCGCCTATGTGCGCGATCACCTCGATCATCTCAGGAAGATCCTGATGTTCGAGCCGCGCGGCCATTACGACATGTATGGCGCGTTGCTGGTGGAACCCGACCTGCCGGACGCCGACCTCGCCGTGCTGTTCATGCACAATGAGGGCTATTCGACGATGTGCGGCCACGCCATCGTCGCGCTCGGCCGCTATGCCGTCGACGAGGGGCTGGTGGCGCGGCAGGAGCCGGTGACGACAGTCTATATCGAAGCGCCGTGCGGGCTGGTCGTCGCCTCGGTCGAGGTGCAGGACGGCAAGGCAGGTGCGGTATCGTTCGAAAGCGTGCCGGCCTTTCTGTTCGCCCGCGACCAGGAGATCGAATTGCCGGGCTTCGGTGCGATCGGCTTCGACATTGCGTATGGCGGCGCCTTCTATGCGCTCGCCGATTGCCGCCAGTTCGGGCTGGAATTCGGCAGAAACCGCGTGCGCGATTTCGTCGATGCGGCGACGGCGCTGACGGAGAAGCTGAAGAAGGGAGTTCCAGCTGTCGCATCCCGACCATGCCGACCTTGCCTTTCTCTACGGCACCATCCTGACCAACGGACAGGACGCATATTCCGATACGCCGACCAAAAACATCTGCGTCTTCGCGGAGGCCCAGGTCGACCGCTCGCCGACCGGCTCGGGCGTCACAGCGCGGCTGGCGGCAATGCATGCCAAGGGCGAAATCGCCCGCCAGACGCGGCTGTTCAAGAGTATCGCCGGCTCGCGCTTTTCCGGCAGCGTGGTGAGGACCGCGAAAGCCGGGCCGCATGACGCCATCATCGCCCGCGTCGGCGGCCGCGCCTACTACTGCGGCCGGGCCGAATTCATCGTCGAACCCGACGACGAACTGGGCAAGGGTTTTCTGCTGCGCTAGGATTTTGAGGACCGGGCCGCTTCCCGCGCCGAGATCGCCTTGTGCAGGTGCACCATCATGGCGGCGGCGAAGAGCGGCGTCAGAAGGTTGAGCAGCGGCACGGCGAGGAAAGCAGCGATAACCAGCCCGGCGAGGAACACCGTGACGGCATGTTTTCTGCGCAACGCCCGGGCCTCGACCTCCGGGCGAAAGCGCATGGCGGCGAACTCGAAGAACTCACGTCCCAGCAGATAACCGTTGACGATGAAGAAGGCAGCGATGTTGATACCCGGCACCAGCAGAAGCAGCAAAGCGACGATGTTGCCGACGATGACGACGCCGAAGAATCTTATCGCCAGCGCCATCGAACGCAGTGCCGGCATGGCGCGGCCGGGCGGGTCATTGGGATAGTCGGTGCGCTCGACCACTTCAGCGACGTCGTCGAGAAACAGGCCGGCGATGATCGCCGTCACCGGCGCGATCAGCAACGCCAAACCCAGCGCGAGCCCGATCCCGGCGACGATGACGCCCAGCCATCCGGCCCAGGACGGCAGGCTAGGCAGCCATGCGTCGATCCATGGCCAGGCCAACCATTCGAACACGCCTTCGATGGCGAACCACAGCGCGGCGAGCGCCAGCAAGGTCAGGCCCAGCGTTTTCACGAACACCAAGCGGAATTCGGGCGAGAACAGCCGGCTGGCGGCGGCGCGGGCGGCGCTAGGGATCACGGCGTTTCCAATTCCATGGCTGGTATCTCCGAGGCAGGCGGAGACAGAACAAGGCACGCACTGCGCATCTGCCGTTCGACCAGATTAATAGATCCCGACCCTAGGCAAAGCCGCACCAAATCGCTAGACCCGCCCGCGGCCGGCGTGCCAGAAAGCCGGTGGTTTCGCGGAGACATCATTGATGCCGACCTATGACGTGCTTTGTATCGGAAATGCCATTGTCGACATCATCGCCCAGTGCGACGAGGCATTCCTGGAGACGAACGGCATCATCAAGGGCGCGATGAATTTGATCGATACGAGGCGCGCCGAGTTGCTCTACAGCCGCATGGGCCCGGCGATCGAAGCCTCCGGCGGCAGCGCCGGCAACACGGCGGCGGGTGTCGCCAGCTTCGGCGGACGCGCCGCCTTCTTCGGCAAGGTCTCGAACGATGCGCTCGGCGAAATCTACGCCCATGATATCCATGCGCAGGGCGTCGCCTTCGACACCAAGCCGCTCAACGGCGAACCGCCGACGGCGCGCTCGATGATCTTCGTCACGCCGGACGGCGAGCGCTCGATGAACACCTATCTCGGCGCCTGCATCGAGCTCGGGCCGGAGGATGTCGAGGCAGACAAGGCGTCCGGTGCGGCGGTCACCTATTTCGAAGGTTATCTGTGGGACCCGCCACGCGCCAAGGAAGCGATCCGGCAGACGGCCAAGCTCGCGCATGCCGCTGGCCGCGAAGTATCGATGACATTGTCGGATTCGTTCTGCGTCGACCGCTACCGCGACGAGTTTCTGGACCTGATGCGCTCGGGCACCGTCGACATCGTCTTTGCCAACAGCCACGAGATCAAGTCGCTTTACCAGACTGACTCCTTCGACGAGGCGCTGGCCCAGATCCGCAAGGACTGCACGATCGCCGCCGTCACCCGCTCGGAAAAGGGCTCGATCATCGTGCGCGGCGACGAGACCGTCACCATCCAGGCGACCAAAATCCGCGAACTGGTCGACACCACCGGCGCCGGCGACCTCTATGCCGCCGGTTTCCTCTACGGCTACACGCAAGGGCGCAGCCTGAGGGATTGCGGCGATCTCGGCTCGCTGGCCGCCGGGCTGGTCATCCAGCAGATCGGGCCAAGGCCGAGGCAGAATTTGCGCCACGAGGCTGAGCAGGCAGGGCTGATTTAGGGCGCCCTGCCTTCTCCCCTTGTGGGAGAAGGTGGATCGGCGCGCAGCGCCGAGACGGTTGAGGGGTGTTGGAAGAAATAAGGCGTCGGCGTTCCCTGGAACACCCCCTCATCCGACCGAGCTTCGCTCGGCCACCTTCTCCCACAAGGGGAGAAGGAAGAGGCGCTCGCTGCTGCCCCGTTCCTCACGCCCCCGCCGTATACGCCGCGATCGCGGCCATATTGACGATGTCACTATCCTTGGCGTTGAGCGAGACGATCTGGACGGGCTTGTCCAGGCCGACCAGCAGCGGACCGATGACGGTCGAGCCGCCGAGTTCCTGCAGCATCTTGGTCGAGATCGAGGCCGAGTGGAAGGCTGGCATGATCAGCACATTGGCCGGCCCGGTCAGCCGGATGAACGGATATTGCGCCATCGCGCGCGCATTGAGCGCCACGTCGGCGGCCATCTCGCCGTCATACTCGAAATCGACGCGCCGCTTGTCGAGGATGCGCACCGCTTCCTGCACGCGCTCGGAGCGCTCGCCCTGCGGATGGCCGAAGGTCGAATAGGCGAGCATGGCGAGCCTTGGCTCATAACCCATGCGGCGGGCAAAGCCGGCGGCTTCCTCGGCGATATCGGCGATCTGTTCGGCATTCGGCATGTCGTGCACGGCGGTGTCAGCGACGATCACCGTTCGACCGCGCGCCAGCACGATCGAGGCGCCGATGACGCGGTGGCCGGGCTTGGCGTCGATGACGCGGCGGATGTCGTCGAGCGCCGTCGAGTAGTTGCGGGTGACGCCGGTGACGATGCCGTCGGCGTCGCCCAGCGCCACCATGCAGGCGGCGAAATGGTTGCGGTCGTTGTTGATCAGGCGCTGGCAGTCGCGGAACAGGAAGCCCTTGCGCTGCATGCGCTCGTAGAGATAGTCGGTGTAGACGCCGTTGCGGCGCGACAGCCGCGCATTGATGATCTCGATGCCTTGCTTGTTCAGCTCGATGCCGGCGTTCCTGGCATTCTCCTTGATGATGTCCTCGCGGCCGAGCAGGATGGCGGTGCCGAGCCGCTGGTTCACATAGGAGACGGCGGCGCGCATCACCTGCTCCTCCTCACCCTCGGCGAAGACGATGCGCTTGGGCTGGCGGCGCACGCGGTCGTAGATGCGCTGCAGTGTCGAGGCGATCGGATCGCGGCGGGCGGAAAGCTCCTGCGCATAGCGGTCGAGGTCGAGGATCGGCTTGCGCGCGACGCCGGATTCCATCGCTGCCTTGGCAACCGCGATCGGAATGGCCGAGATCAGGCGCGGATCGAACGGCACCGGGATGATGTAGTTGGGGCCGAATTTCGGCCGCATGCCCTGGTAGGCGGCGGCGACGTCGTCGGGGACGTCCTGGCGCGCCAGTTCGGCCAGCGCCCGCGCCGCGGCGATCTTCATGTCGTCATTGATGGTGGTGGCCCGCACGTCCAGCGCACCGCGGAAGATGTAGGGAAAGCCGAGCACGTTGTTGACCTGGTTCGGATAGTCCGAACGCCCCGTGGCCATGATGGCATCGGTGCGGATTTCGGCGACTTCTTCCGGCGTGATCTCGGGATCGGGATTGGCCATGGCGAAGATGATCGGCTTCTCGGCCATCGACTGCACCATCTTGATGGTCAGCGCGCCCTTGGCGGAGAGGCCGAGGAATACGTCGGCGCCGTCCAGCGCCTCGGCCAGCGAGCGCGCGTCGGTCTTGACGGCGTGCGCCGACTTCCACTGGTTCATGCCTTCGGTGCGGCCCTGGAAGACGACGCCTTTGGTGTCGCACAGGATGATGTTTTCGGGCGCAAAGCCCATCGCCTTCATCAGCTCGATGCAGGCGATGCCGGCCGCACCCGCGCCATTGCAGACCATTTTCGTGGTCTTCATGTCGCGGCCCGTGATTTCGAGCGCGTTGATCAGGCCGGCGGCCGAAATGATGGCGGTGCCGTGCTGGTCGTCATGAAAGACCGGTATGTCCATCAGTTCGCGCAGCCGCTGCTCGATGATGAAGCACTCCGGCGCCTTGATGTCTTCCAGGTTGATGCCGCCGAAGGACGGACCGAGAAAACGCACGCAATTGATGAACTCGTCGGCATCCTCGGTATTGACCTCGAGATCGATGGAATCGACATCGGCGAAGCGCTTGAACAGCACCGCCTTGCCTTCCATCACCGGCTTGGCGGCCAGCGCGCCGAGATTGCCGAGGCCAAGAATGGCGGTGCCGTTGGAAATGACGGCGACCATGTTGCCGCGCGCCGTGTAGTCGAAGGCGCGGCTGGGGTCCTCGGCGATGGCGAGGACGGGAACCGCGACGCCCGGCGAATAGGCGAGGCTAAGGTCGCGCTGGGTGGCCATCGGCTTGGTGGCGACGATCTCCAGCTTGCCGGGCCGGCCCATGGCGTGGAATTCCAGCGCCTCCTGCGCACTGACGGAGGGTCCGGGGTTTTCGGTTTTCCTGGCCATGATGCTTTCGATTTCCTCGCCCATGCAGCACCGTTGAGACGGGTGCAATGCTTTCTTTTGTGGAACGTTCGGGATTAAGGCTACACTTCGCTGCTGTAAACCGCCAAGCATGGCTTGGGGAATTTGGAAGCAGCTTCTTGAACGACGAAACGCCCATTCGCAGCGACAGCGCTACGCCGGCCTTTGCGCCGGCGACGCCGATGATGGAGCAGTATATCGAGATCAAGGCGGCGAACCCGGATTCGCTGCTGTTCTACCGCATGGGCGATTTCTACGAGCTGTTCTTCGACGACGCCGAGAAGGCGAGCCGGGCGCTCGGCATCGTCCTGACCAAGCGCGGCAAGCACCAGGGCCTCGACATCCCGATGTGCGGCGTACCGGTGCATGCCGCCGACGATTATTTGCAGAAGCTGATCGGACAAGGGTTTCGCGTCGCCGTCTGCGAGCAGATCGAGGATCCGGCCGAGGCGAAGAAGCGCGGCGGCAAGTCGGTGGTGCGCCGCGACGTGGTGCGGCTGGTGACGCCCGGCACCATCACCGAGGACAAATTGCTGGCGCCGTCGGAATCGAGTTTTTTGATGGCGCTTGGCCGGGTCAAAGGCGGCGCCGAGCCAAGAGGCGGGGAGCGCGGTAGCGCGACCGGGAACCAAGGAAGTTTTGCGCTGGCCTGGATCGAAATCTCGACCGGCGCCTTCCGCGTTGCCGAGACCACGGCAGACCGGCTGCTCGCCGATGTCTTTCGCGTCGACCCACGCGAGCTGATCGTCGCCGAGCCGGTGTTTTACGATCCCGAGCTGAAACCGGTGTTCGATGTGCTCGGCCGCGTCGCCAATCCGAAGCCGCCGAGCCTGTTCGACTCGGCGTCGGCCGCCGGGCGCATCGCCCGTTTCTTCGAGGTGGCGACGCCGGACAGTTTCGGCACGTTTTCCCGCGCCGAACTGTCGGCGATCTCAGGCGTCATCGCCTATGTCGAAAAAACGCAGAAGGCCGAGCGGCCGCCGCTGTCGCGGCCCGAGCGCGAGGAGCAGGGTTCGACGCTGTTCATCGATCCGGCGACACGCGCCAATCTGGAACTGCTGCGCACCTTGTCCGGCAGCCGCGAAGGTTCGCTGTTCAAGGCGATCGACCGCACTGTGACCGGCGGTGGCGCGCGACTGCTCGCCGACCGGCTGATGGCGCCGCTGACCGATCCGGCAGCAATTGGCGCAAGGCTGGATTCGGTGTCGTTCTTCCGGTCCGAGACACGATTGTGCCAGGCGGTGCGGGCGAGCCTGAAGAGCGTCGCCGACATGCCCCGCGCCCTATCGCGGCTGGCGCTCAACCGCGGCGGCCCGCGCGATCTCGGCGCGCTGCGTGCCGGGTTCGAGGCAGCCGGCACTATCGCCGAACTGTTCGGGGCGACCGCCCTTCCGCAAGAACTGGCGACGGCGCTGGCGGCGATCGAGGCGCTGCCACGCCCGCTGGCCGAGCATCTGATGCAGGCGCTCAGTGACGAGCTGCCGCTGCTCAAGCGCGACGGCGGCTTTGTCCGTTCCAGCTACAATGTTGAACTCGACGAGATGCGAGCGCTGCGCGACGAATCGCGCAAGGTGATCGCCGGGCTGGAGCGCTCGCTGATCGACGAAACCGGCATCCGCTCGTTGAAAATCCGGCACAACAATGTGCTCGGCTACTACATCGAAGTCACCGCCAATCATCATGCGCTGATGACCGGCAGCGACGGGGCGAGGGCGCGCTTCATCCATCGCCAGACCATGGCCAATGCCATGCGCTTCACCACGACCGAACTGGCCGAGCTGGAGTCGAAGATCGCCAATGCCGCCGACCGGGCGCTGGCGATCGAGCTTGCCGCCTTCGACAGGCTGACGGCGGAAACGGTCGCCCAGGCGGACAAGATCCGCGCTGGAGCCGATGCGCTTGCCGTGCTCGACGTGTCGTCGGCACTTGCGCTGCTTTCCGAAAGCGAAGCCTGGTGCCGGCCCGTCGTGGACGCGAGCCTCGCCTTCGCAATTTCGGGCGGGCGGCATCCGGTAGTGGAACAGTCGCTGCGGCGTGCGGGCGAAGGACCGTTCGTCGCCAATGATTGCGACCTGTCGCCGGAAGGCGATGCGAAAAACGGCGCGATCTGGCTGCTGACCGGCCCCAATATGGGCGGCAAATCGACCTTCCTCAGGCAGAACGCGCTGATCGCCATCCTCGCCCAGACCGGCTCCTTCGTGCCGGCGGCATCAGCCCATATCGGCGTCGTCGACCGGCTGTTTTCACGTGTCGGTGCCTCGGACGATCTGGCACGCGGCCGCTCGACCTTCATGGTCGAGATGGTCGAAACGGCGGCGATCCTCAATCAGGCCGGCGAACGCGCGCTGGTGATCCTCGACGAGATCGGCCGCGGTACCGCTACCTTCGACGGCCTGTCGATCGCCTGGGCGGCGGTCGAATACCTGCACGAGAAGAACCGCTGCCGGGCGATCTTCGCCACCCACTTCCACGAGATGACGGCGCTGGCCAGCAAACTGGCTCGGCTGCACAATGTCACCATGCGGGTCAAGGAATGGGAGGGCGACGTGGTGTTCCTGCACGAGGTCGGCAAGGGTGCCGCCGACCGCTCCTATGGCGTGCAGGTGGCGCGTCTGGCCGGCCTGCCGGAAGCGGTGGTCGGGCGGGCCAGGGAAGTGCTGCACCAGCTGGAAGCGGGCGAGGTTTCGGGCAAGGCCAATCGGCTGGTCGACGATCTGCCGCTGTTTTCGGTGGCGATGAAGCGAGAGGCGCAAAAGCCGGCAAAGAGCGATGGACTGAGCGCGGCGCTAGGGGAGATCAATCCCGACGAGATGACGCCACGGGAGGCGCTGGAGGCGCTGTATCGGCTGAAGGGAATGGCGGGGAAGTAGTTGGGCTTCGTACGATAGCTCTCTACGGCGCCCCCCTCTGTCCTGCCGGACATCTCCCCCACTTGGGGGGAGATTGGCAGCTTCGCCTGCAGCGCCTTTTTTGCACTGTTGAGGATTGGCGAAAGTGGTCGCGACAGCGGATCTCCCCACCTGTGGGGGAGATGTCCGGCAGGACAGAGGGGGGCGCGAAGGAACGCGGCCTTAGTTTTACTTCCCCGCTACTCTCCTCAAATCATCGCCAAGCCCGACTTCCGCCTCGGTGGCGGGAAGGCATGGTCGATGTCGGCGAAATCTTCCGAGGTGAGCTCGATGTCCAACGCAGCGACATTCTGGCGGACATGCTCTTGCCTGCTGGCCTTTGGAATCGCGATGACGCCTGGCTGCGCCATCACCCAGGCCAGCGCCAGCTGAGCCGCCGTCGCATTGTGGCGGGCGGCGATGGCTTCGAGCCTGGTATTGCGCGCCAATACGCCCTGATCGACCGGCGAATAGGCCATCAGCGGAATGCCGCGTTGCCGGCTCCAGGGCGCAAGGTCGAATTCGGGGCCGCGCTGGGACAGATTGTAGAGGATCTGGTTGGTCTGGACGCTGTCGCCGGCCGGCAGGCTGACCAGTTCCTCCATCTCATGGGTGTCGAAATTGCTGACGCCCCAGTGGCGGATCTTGCCGGCCTTTTTCAACGCCTCGAAGGCCTCGACCGTTTCCGCCAGCGGCACGCTGCCGGGCCAGTGCAGCAGATAGAGATCGATCCGGTCGGTGCGCAGATGCGTGAGGCTTCTGTCGCAGGCCGCCGGCACGCCGGCACGCGAGGCGTTGGACGGCAGCACCTTGGAGACCAGAAAGACTTCGTCGCGGCGCCCGGCAATTGCGTCCGCAACCACCTCTTCGGCCCCGCCGCTGGCATACATTTCGGCGGTGTCGATCAGCGTCATGCCGAGATCGAGCCCGAGCTTCAGCGCGTTGACCTCATCGGCATGGCGGCTGAAATCCTCGCCCATTTTCCACGTGCCTTGACCCAGCACGGGAACGGCTTCGCCTGAGGGCAATGTGGTGGTGGTTATCGTTGATGGCATGGCGCGCTCCAGTCGAGGCCTGATGGCAGCACAGCGTTCAGGAGAAATCCAGGTGAAAGTCCTTCCCTGGTTTCCTCCGGACTGCTTGACGCCTATTTCACAGGGTGGGCGGCGAGCCAATCCTGCATCTGCTTGATCTCGGCTTCCTGCGCCGCGATCACCGCTTCGGCCATTTTGCGCATTTCCGGATCCTTGCCCTTGGCAAGCTCGACCTTGGCCATGTCGATTGCGGCCTGATGATGCGGGATCATGCCGCGGGCGAAATCGACATCGGCATTGCCGGAAGGCTCGATCGCCATCATTGCGGTGTGCATCTTGTCCATCGCCGCCTTGTAGCCATCGGTCGAGGGATCCTGCGCGCCCATCGCCTCCATGTCGTGCGCCCCCATGTCGTGTTTCATCTCCTGGGCTTGCGACGGAATGCTTTCGAGGAAAACGGCAAGCAGCATTCCCGCCGCCATCAGCAGCAGCACGATCTTCTTGGCCAAGGTCATTCATTGTCTCCTTTTTGAACGAATTTCTATCTGGGGGCTTGGCTCAGAGTTTCAACGTCCTGAGCCGCAACGCGTTGGAGATGACCGAAACCGAGGACAGGCTCATCGCCGCCGCCGCCAGCATCGGCGACAACAGCGTGCCGGTGAGAGGATAGAGCACGCCGGCGGCGACCGGCACGCCAAGCACGTTGTAGAGGAAGGCGAAGAACAGGTTCTGGCGGATGTTGCGGATCGTTGCTTGGGCGAGTGTGCGGGCCCGGACGATGCCGTTGAGATCGCCCTTGACCAGCGTGATCCCAGCGGTTTCGACCGCGACATCGGCGCCGGTGCCCATGGCGATGCCGACATCGGCGGCGGCCAGCGCCGGCGCGTCGTTGACGCCGTCACCGGCCATGGCAACGCCGGCGCCCCTGGCGCGCAACTCATCGACCAGCGCGCTCTTCTGTTCCGGCAGCAGGCCGGCACGCACCTCATCGATGCCGAGTTTGCTGGCGATGGCTTTCGCCGTGCGTTCGTTATCGCCGGTCGCCATGATGATCTTGAGGCCGCGATCGTGCAGCGCCTTGATCGCCTCGGCTGTCGTCGCCTTTATCGGGTCGGCGACGGCGACGATGCCGGCCAGTTTGTTGCCAACCGCGACAAACATCGCGGTCTTGCCCTCGGCCTGCAGCGCCTCGGCGCTGGCCGAAATGGACGCGATATCGATGCCGAGAGCGGCCATCATCGCGGCGTTGCCGAGCGCGACCGACTTTCCCGACACCGTGCCGGAAACGCCCTTGCCGGTCACCGCCTCGAAACTACCGGCGTCGGGAATTTTTACCCCGCGTTCACGGGCACCTTCGACGATCGCCTCGGCCAGCGGATGCTCGGAGCCTTTTTCCAGGCCGGCGGCAAGGGCCAGCAGATCGTCTTGCGTCATGCCCTCGGCAGCGACGACGTCGGTCACTCTCGGCCGGCCTTCGGTCAATGTGCCGGTCTTGTCGACGATCAGCGTGTCGACCGAAGCAAAGCGTTCGAGCGCCTCGGCGTCCTTGATCAGCACGCCGGCATGCGCGCCGCGCCCCGTGGCGGTCATGATCGACATCGGCGTGGCAAGACCCAGTGCGCAGGGACAGGCGATGATCAGCACCGAGACCGCCGAAACGATTGCAAAGATCAGGCTGGGTTGCGGCCCGAAGATCGCCCAGGTGATGAACGCAACGATCGCAACCACCACAACGGCCGGGACGAAATAAAACGAGACGCGGTCGGCCAGACCCTGGATCGGCGCGCGCGAACGCTGCGCCTTGGCGACGAGCTCGACGATCCGCGCCAGCGTGGTTTCGGCGCCGATCCTCTCGGCGCGCATGATCAGCGAACCGTTCTTGTTCAGCGTGCCGCCGGTGAGCGGGTCGCCCTCAGTCTTTTCGACCGGCAGCGGCTCGCCTGACAGCATCGATTCGTCGATGGAAGAGCGGCCTTCCAGCACGATGCCGTCGACCGGCACGGCATCGCCGGGGCGGATGCGCAGGCGATCGCCGGCCTTGACCGTGTCGAGCGGCACGTCGTTTTCGGAACCGTCCTCGCCGATCAGCCGCGCGGTCTTCGGTGCGAGGTCGAGCAGCGCGCGGATCGCCGAGCCGGTTTTTTCACGGGCGCGCAATTCCAGCACCTGGCCGAGGAAAACCAGCGCGACGATGACGGCGGCCGCCTCGAAATAGACCGGCACCGTGCCCTCATGACCGCGGAACTGGTGCGGAAACATATCCGGGAACAGCGCGGCGACGACGCTGTAGAGGTAGGCCGCACCAACGCCGAGCGAGATCAGCGTCCACATGTTGGGACTGCGGTTGAGAACCGATTCCCAGCCGCGATGGAAGAAGGGGAATGCCGCCCACAATACAACCGGGCTGGCCAGCGCCAATTCCACCCAGATCTTCGCCGAATCCTCGATGAAGTCGCTAAACGTCACGCCGAGCATCGGCGCCATGGCGAATATCAGCAATGGCACGGCCAATACGGCACTCACCCAAAAGCGCCTGGTGAAGTCGACCAATTCCGGGTTGGGCCCCTCATCGCCTGATGGTACGCCCATCGGCTCCAGCGCCATGCCGCAGATCGGGCAGGCGCCTGGCTTGTCGCGGACGATTTCCGGATGCATCGGACAGGTGTATTGTGTGCCTTTCGGCATCGCCTGCGGTTCGGGCCGGTTGCCGAGATACTTTGCCGGCTCCGCCTCGAATTTCACCTTGCAGCCGGCCGAGCAGAAATAGAAGCCCTGGCCTTCATGCCGGGCAAAGTGCTTGGCGGTGGCACGCTCGACACGCATGCCGCAGACCGGGTCGGTGGCGGTAAGGTAGTTTTCCGGCTCGGCCGTGAATTTCGAACGGCAGCGCTCGCTGCAGAAATGATAGATATGGCCGCCATGCTCGGCTGTCGGTTTGCCGGCGGCCGGATCGACGGTCATGCCGCAGACCGGATCGCGAATGACGGCTTCGGCGACGGACGGAGCAGCTTTTGCCGCGCAGCAGCCGCTATGGGCGTGATGGTCATGGTCGGAATGCGTCATGCAGAAGTGCCCCTGTGTCTCGGTTCTGAAAGGGAGGTAGTGCTTCCAGTGACTGGAAGGTCAAGGACCAATTTCTGTTTTTCTTGCCGAGGCGCGCGCCAAACCGCCGGCGGACAATCCCGCATCCAGCCGCCGCCGCATGCTATCGACGACTCCCGTGAGAGCGTGTCCGCCCGCCCCATACCCAGCGCCGCGAAAACGCGCTATAGACGCCGCCAAAACGGCGAGGCCGAACGGCAATTATGGCAAAAATCTCTCTAAAGCTCGATGAACTGATCGACAGCCAAGCCTTGCGCTGCGAGATGACCGCGCTGACCGCGGCCACGGCAGGCGACGGCTCCGGCAAGGCTGCGCGCGCCGGTGTTCTCCAGCTTCTCAAGGGCAGGCTGGCCGCCGGCCGCAGCATCGCCGAACGCATGCTGATGGACGACGGCAGTGGCACCGCCTGCGCCGCCCGGCTGTCGCATCTCATGGACGAGATCATCCGCGCGCTCTACGATTTCGCCGCCACCCATGTCTATCGCGTCAAAAACCCGTCTTCGGCCGAACGCATGGCCGTCGTCGCGGTAGGCGGCTATGGCCGCGGCACGCTGGCGCCGGGATCCGACATCGATCTCCTCTTCCTGCTGCCCTACAAGCAGACGCCATGGGGCGAGCAGATCGTCGAATACATGCTCTACATCCTGTGGGATCTGGGGCTGAAGGTCGGCCACGCCACCCGCAACATCGACGAATGCCTGCGGCTGTCGCGCACCGACATCACCATCCGCACCTCGATCCTGGAGGCGCGTTTCCTGTGGGGTGAGCAGAAGCTCTATGACGAGCTCCTGCAGCGTTTCGACCGCGAGGTGGTGCGCACGACCGGGCCCGAATATGTGCAGGCCAAGCTTGCCGAACGCGACGAGCGCCATGCGAAGGCCGGCGAAAGCCGCTATCTGGTCGAACCCAACGTCAAGGACGGCAAGGGCGGGCTGCGCGACCTGCAGACGCTGTTCTGGATCGGCAAGTATTTCTACCGGGTGCGCACCGGCGAGGAACTGGTCGACAAGGGCGTCTTCACCGGCACCGAATACCGGGAATTCCAGAAGGCCGAGGACTTCCTGTGGGCGGTGCGCTGCCACATGCATTTCCTCACCGGCAAGGCCGAGGAACGGCTGCATTTCGACATCCAGCGCGAGATCGCCGAGCGGCTGGGCTACACCACACATCCGGGCCTGTCGGCGGTCGAGCGCTTCATGAAGCATTACTTCCTCGTCGCCAAGGATGTCGGGGATCTCACCCGCATCTTCTGCGCTGCGCTCGAGGAAGAGCAGGCCAAGCATGTGCCGGGCTTCAACCGCATCTTCCTCACCTTCTCGCGCCGCAAGCGCAAGCTTGCCGGCACGTCCGATTTCATTATCGACAACCATCGCATCAACGTCGCCGACGACCTGGTGTTCGAGCGCGATCCGGTCAATCTCTTGAGGCTGTTCTGGTTCGCCGACAAGCACGGGCTGGAATTTCACCCCGATGCGCTGAAGCTGCTGACCCGTTCGCTCGGCCTTATCGGCAAGGCGCTCAGGCGCGACGAGGAAGCCAACCGGCTGTTCCTCGATATATTGACGTCGGACCGCAATGCCGAACTCAATCTCAGGCGCATGAACGAGGCGGGACTGCTGGCAAAGCTGATTCCCGATTTCGGCAAGATCGTCGCCATGATGCAGTTCTCGATGTACCACCACTATACGGTGGACGAGCATTTGATCCGCTGTATCGGTGTTTTGGCCGAGATCGAGCGTGGCGACGGTGAAAAGATCCACCCGCTTGCCCACACGCTGATGCCGGGGCTGAAGAAAAGCCGCGAGGCGCTCTACGTCGCGGTGCTTTTGCACGACATCGCCAAGGGACGGCCGGAGGACCATTCCGAAGTGGGTGCCCGGATCGCGCGGCGCATCTGCCCGCATATGGGGCTGTCGGCGACCGACACCGAAACGGTCGCCTGGCTGGTCGAGAACCACCTCGTCATGTCGATGACGGCACAGACCCGCGATCTCAACGACCGCAAGACGATCGAGGATTTCGCTGCGATCGTGCAGTCGGTCGAACGGCTGAAGCTGCTGCTCATCCTCACCGTCTGCGATATCAGAGGCGTCGGGCCGGGCGTCTGGAACGGCTGGAAAGGCCAATTGCTGCGCACGCTCTACTACGAGACCGAATTGCTGTTGACCGGGGGATTTTCGGAAGTGTCGCGCGCCGAGCGAACGGCGGCAGCACGCGAGCGGCTGGCCGAAGCGCTTGCCGATTGGCCCGAAAAAGCCCGCAAGCGCTATGTCGGCCTGCATTACGAGAACTATCTGCTGACGGTCGATCTCGCCGACCAGCTTCGCCACGCCGAATTCATCCGCGAGGCGGATGCTGCGGGCAAGAAGCTCGCCACCATCGTCAAAACCCACCAGTTCGAGGCGGTGACCGAAATCACCGTGCTGGCGCAGGACCATCCGCGCCTGCTGTCGGTCATTGCCGGCGCTTGCGTGGCGGCCGGCGGCAACATCGTCGATGCGCAGATCTTCACCACCGCCGATGGCCGCGCGCTGGATACTATCCTGATCTCGAGGGAGTTCGACCGCGACGAAGACGAGCGTCGACGCGCCGAGCGCGTCGGCCGCCTGATCGAGGATGTGCTGTCGGGCAAGAGCTGGTTGCCGGAGATGATCGAGAAGCGCACCAAGCCGCGGCGCGGCGCCAAAGTCTTCCGCATCCCGCCGCGCGCCGAAATCCGCAATACGCTGTCGAACCGGTTCTCGGTGATCGAGGTCGAGGGGCTGGATCGGCCGGGCCTGCTGTCCGAGATCACCGGAGCGCTGTCCGACCTGTCGCTCGACATCGCCTCGGCACACATCACCACCTTCGGCGAAAAGGTCATCGACACCTTCTATGTCACCGATCTCACTGGCCAGAAGATCGACAGCCCGACGCGCATGGCCGCCATCCAAAGCAGGCTGGTCGCGGTTCTCGAAGGCACCGTGCCGGAGCGCGGCGGCAAGGCCAAGGCTGCGGCCGAGTGACAACCACCATTTATTTGTCCCAATCCTGCAGGCAGTCTCCAGACGCATGAGCCTTGTCAAAAAGTTCGCGACGGTCGCTTCCGGCACGCTGATGAGCCGCGCTCTTGGTTTCGTCCGTGAGATGCTGATGGCGGCCGCACTCGGCACCGGGCCGATCGCCGACGCCTTCAACGCCGCCTTCCAGTTTCCCAACACCTTCCGCCGGCTGTTTGCCGAAGGCGCCTTCAACGCCGCCTTCGTGCCGCTGTTCGCCAAGGAAATCGAGACCCACGGCACCGATGGCGCCAAGCGCTTTTCGGAAGAGGTGTTCGGCGTATTGTTCACGGCGCTGCTGGCGCTGACCATCGCCATGGAACTGGCGATGCCGCTGATCGTGCGCTACCTGGTTGCCCCGGGCTTTGCCGACACGCCGGGAAAGTTCGACATGACGGTCCGGCTTGCGACCATCATGTTTCCCTACCTCATCTGCATGTCGCTCGGCGCCATGATGGCCGGCATGCTGAATTCGCTGCGCCGCTATTTCGCTGCCGCGGTGGCGCCGGTATTCCTCAACATCATCCTGATCGGCGTGCTCGCCTATGCCTGGCACAAGGGATCGGACGCGCGCACCGTCGGCTTCGCGCTGGCCTGGGGTGTGCTGGCGGCGGGCCTGGTGCAACTGGCGATCGTCTGGGTGGCGGTGCGCCATGCCGGCATCTCGATCGGTTTCCGCCGGCCAAAGATGACGCCCAATGTCAGGCGGCTGCTGATCCTGGCGCTGCCGGCGGCAATCACCGGCGGCATCACTCAGATCAACCAGCTGATCGGCACCGCGATCGCCTCGGCGCAGGACAGTGCGGTGTCGTCGCTCGCCTATGCCGACCGCATCTACCAGCTGCCGCTCGGCGTCGTCGGCGTCGCCGTCGCCATCGTGCTTCTGCCCGAACTGTCGCGGGCGCTGAAGTCAGGCAATCTGATCGAGGCGGCCAATCTGCAGAACCGGTCGGTGGAGTTCACCTTGTTCCTGACTTTGCCGGCAGCGGCGGCACTGCTGGTCATGTCGGAGCCGATCGTCGGGCTGGTCTACGAACGCGGGGCATTTGCCGCCAACAACTCGACGCCGATCGTGGCGGCGATCCTGGCGATCTTCGGCTTGGGCTTGCCGGCCTTCGTGCTGATCAAGGCGTTCACCCCCGGCTATTTTGCCCGCGAGGACACGCGCACACCGATGATCTTCGCCGCCATCTCGGTGGCGGTGAACATCACCACCGCGCTGACGCTGTTTCCGCAGATGGGCGCGCCGGGCATCGCCGTCGCCTCGGCCGTCGCCGGCTGGGCCAATGCGCTGATGCTGCTCGGCGTACTGATCCGGCGCGGCCATTGGGGCCGCGACGTACCGCTCATGAGACGCATCCCAAGGCTGGTGCTGTCGGCGGCGGTGATGGGGGCGGGGCTCTACTTTGCCGAGCACTGGTTTGCCGCCCAACTGGCCTCGGGCTCACCGCTGGCAATCAAGGCTACGACGCTTCTTGCGCTGGTAGCCGGCGGAGCGTTGCTGTATTTCGTCACCGCCTTCGCCACCGGCGGCGCCGATTTCGGCATGATCCGGCGCAATATCAGGCGGAGGAGCTCCCCTTCGACTAGGGAATAGTCTCCAGATCCGTAAACCGGAATTCGTCCGCCGTCGAAAGCATGGGAACGGCGTAGTGGCGCGCGCAAGCGTAGTGGAAGCAATCCGCGAGGTTGAGGCGATTTGGCCCTGATCGAAATCGCATGGCTGCATCCAACGACAGCGAGACTGCGGCTGACGGATCGGGCAGATCACGAACCGCGATATCTCGTTGCTCCAGGAATGCGGTGACCAGACGCCTGCTGTCGTCGACGGAAATCGCGAACTTGTCCGGGCGCGCAAGAGCCACCGCCGCTTCCCATACGGCTATCGCCGACGTGAACCGTTCTGCAGCTTTAACCACGGCGTCGGAACAGCGCTCCGCTTCGTCCTCATCGCTCAGGATGGCGATTATCGCGGCCGCATCGATGAACATCAGTTCTCCCCGGACATTTCATCGAAGACCGAGCGAGGGAGTGGCCTGCGCGCCTTGTCGTTCAGCTTGATGCCGATTTCCGCGCGAAGACGGGCGGCAGTTTGGAGAGGCGTTTCGCGGTTGCGCCGGCGCTCCAGAGCTTCACGCATGGCGATCACAATCGCCTCGGTGATGCCGACGCCCTCGAGCTTGGCGAAAGCACGCGTCAGAGTGTCCGCCTCCTTGTTGTTGATATTGATCGTCACCGGTTTTGCCCCTTGGTGTAGATGATACTATGTAGCTATCTACATTGCCTCGTCAACGCGGGGCGAGACGGAAGCGATCGCCTCGGCGCAAAGAACCAATTTTGTTCTCGCTTTGTGCCGGCAGTTATGCTATCAACTTTGCCACGGTGCTGATTTGCGCCGACGACCCGCCGCAAGGCGGGTTTTTGTTTTTAGTCTGTGCTGTCCTCCAAACAGAGCGTCTTGCTCAGCCGAGGCCAAAGCCTTGCACCGCCCAACCAACAGCCTCTTGATCCGCTCCCCGCTCTCGTCCATAAGCGCGCCGTCGAAAGACTTTCGCCGCGTGCGAAACGGCCCTCCACAAGCCAGGGAAACACCATGACTGACTCCAATCAGCCTGCCTTCAAGCCACTCGTGTTTTCCGGCGTCCAGCCGACCGGCAATCTGCATCTCGGCAACTATCTCGGCGCCATCAAGAAATTCGTCGCCCTGCAGGACACCTCCGATTGCATCTATTGCGTCGTCGACCTGCATTCGCTGACCGCGCAGCTTGTTCATGACGATCTCAAGGATCAAACGCGTTCGATCACCGCGGCGTTTCTCGCCTCCGGCATCGACCCGAAGAAGCACATCGTCTTCAACCAGTCGCGGGTCATGCAACACGCTGAGCTCGCCTGGATCTTCAATTGCGTGGCCCGCATCGGCTGGATGAACCGGATGACGCAGTTCAAGGACAAGGCCGGCAAGGATCGCGAGAACGCCTCGCTTGGGCTGCTTGCCTATCCGAGCCTGATGGCGGCCGACATCCTCGTCTACCGCGCCACCCATGTGCCGGTCGGCGATGATCAGAAGCAGCATCTGGAGCTGACCCGCGACATCGCGCAAAAGTTCAACAACGACTTTTCGGACCGCATCGCCGGTCTTGGCGTCGGCGTCGAGATGAAAATCGGCGAGGAGACGGTGAACGGTTATTTTCCGCTGACCGAACCGATCATCGGCGGCCCGGCGGCGCGCATCATGTCGCTGCGCGACGGCTCAAAGAAGATGTCGAAGTCGGACCCGTCGGACCTGTCGCGCATCAATCTGACCGACGATGCCGACAGCATCTCGAAGAAGATCCGCAAGGCCAAGACCGATCCGGAGGCGCTGCCTGGGGAATTGGACGGCCTGGCCAGCCGGCCCGAGGCCGAAAACCTCGTCGGCATCTATGCAGGCCTCGCCGAGATATCGAAGGAGGCGGTGCTGAAGGAGTTCGGCGGCCAACAGTTTTCGGTGTTCAAGCCGGCGCTGGCCGACCTTGCGGTGGAAAAGCTGGCGCCGGTCGCCGGCGAGATGCGCCGCATTTCCGACGACCGCGCCTATGTCGACGCGGTGCTGAGGGATGGCGGCGAGCGGGCCGGCCTACTGGCCGAAGCGACGATGAAGACCGTGCGCGACATCATCGGCCTGCTGCAAAGCTGAACCTTAGAGCGCCGCGCGTCCATTTGGACGCGCACAAGACGCACTGACGCACCCGACATCGCTACATCCGCCGGTCGCTTGCGGCCGGGCTGTGGCGGTGGCAGATTGCGACCGAAACCATCGAAGGTAGAAAATGGTCTCCAAACGCCTCAGCCGCGAAGCCGGCCACCGCCGCAAGTTTTTGGCGATCATCGACGACACCCCCGAATGCGAACGGGCCGTCGTCTACGCCTCGAAGCGCGCGCAGAGCACCAGTGGCGTGCTGGTGCTGCTCTATGTGATCGAGCCAGACGATTTCCAGCATTGGCTGGGCGTCGAGAAGATCATGCGCGAGGAGGCCACCGCCACCGCGCGCGCCGCACTCGACAGCTATGCCAATAAGGTGCGCCAAAAGCTCGGCATCGAGCCGGAACTGGTGGTGCGCGAAGGCAAGCCGACGGAAGAGATCCACAAATTGATCGAGGAAGACCAGGATATTGCCATTCTCGTGCTGGCGGCCGGCGCCGGCAAGGAGGGGCCGGGCCCGCTGGTCGGCGCCGTCGCCGGCAAGGGCGCCGCCTTCCCGATCCCGGTGACGGTGGTGCCGCAGAACCTGTCAGACGAAGAAATCGACAGCCTGGCCTGATATCCCCAAGGGATTGGGCCAGGCTGTTGGAAAGATCCGAGTTGAAAAACGATCTGTTGAGGCTCCTGCCGGAAAATAAGCACGACACGGCGAAGGCGGCTGCGCTCGTGGCCCTTGGCTTTCCTCAAGTCGAACCTGTTCTTCCGCAAATTCTGGAATGGCTTCAAGACATGAATTGGCCGGTAGCCCGGGTTTTGAAACCGCTCGTGGCTGATATCGGCCTGCCGCTTGCGCCGCACATTCGCACAATTCTTGAGACCGGCGACGATATCTGGAAGTACCACTCCCTCCAGACAATCCGCCAATCCTCTGAACTGATTGAAGTCCTGAAGCCGGAACTGGAGCGGCTATCATCTGGCATCTCCTCCGAGCCCGATTTGCCGATTTTGGCTCTAGAGATACTACGCGACCTGGACTAGGAATTCGCCGATCAGACGCTTCGAATTTCTTCGAAAAGTGTAGTTGCCGCTGAGCACGGCTTTCGCTTGAATGTCCTGCCGATAAGGCCTATTTAGAATTATTCCAAACTATCTGCCCGAACGGGCACGGAGACGTTCATGTTCATCCAGACCGAATCGACGCCAAATCCGGCGACATTGAAGTTCCTGCCCGGCAAGGAAGTGCTTGTCGAAGGCACCGCCGATTTCCGCGATGCCGACAGCGCCGCTACGGCTTCGCCGCTGGCCGGCCGGCTGTTCGAAATCCCCGGCGTCACCGGCGTCTTCTTCGGCTATGATTTCATCACCGTGACCAAGGACGGCCCCGACTGGCAGCATCTGAAGCCGGCGATCCTCGGCGCCATCATGGAACACTTCATGTCCGGCGCGCCTGTCATGGCCAAGGCCGGCCCCGCCGCCGAGACCAGCCAGACCGGCGAATTCTACGACAAGGCCGACGAGGAACTGGTCATCACCATCAAGGAGCTGCTCGATACGCGGGTGCGCCCGGCCGTCGCCCAGGACGGTGGTGACATTACCTTCCGCGGCTTCGAGAACGGCACCGTGTTCCTGCACATGAAGGGCGCCTGCGCCGGCTGCCCGTCATCGACGGCGACGCTGAAGCACGGCATCCAGAACCTGCTCCGGCATTTTGTGCCCGAGGTGCAGCAGGTCGAACAGGTCTCTTAACGACTCAAAAAAACGTCAATTCGCCTGTCGCGCGACAACAAAAAACCGGGCCAAAGTGCCCGGTTTTCTGTTTTGGGACGTCAGTTGTTGCCTAGACGGTCCGCGTATGAACTCTAGAGAACGATAACCTTAGCGCCGACCGAGGTGCGGTCGTAAAGGTCGATAATGTCTTGATTCATCAGCCGGATGCAGCCCGACGACATCGCCTTGCCGATCGAGTTCCACTCCGGGCTGCCATGCAGCCGGTAGCCCGAATCGCCGCCCTTGTTGAACAGATACAGGGCGCGCGCGCCGAGTGGGTTCGTCAATCCCGGTTCCATGCCGCCCGCAAACTTGGCGAGCTCCGGCTGGCGCTTGATCATTGCCGAAGGCGGCGTCCAGGTCGGCCATTCGCGCTTCACCGCGATACGGGCGGTGCCGCGCCATTCAAAACCCTCGCGGCCGACGCCGATGCCGTAACGCATCGCCTCGCCGCCGCCCATGACGTAATAGAGAAATTTGTTCTGTGTATCGACGATGATGGTGCCCGGCCTTTCATCGGTGTCGTAGCTAACGATCTGCCGGCGGTACTTGAACGGGACCTTTTCGATCGGAATGCGCGGCAGTTGATAGCCCGCATCGGTCATCGGGCCATAGTTGTTGGTGAAGATCTGCGAGCCGATGGTGCTGCAACCAGCAATAGCCGTCGACAGCGCAAGTGCCGCGACGATTGCGAATGACTTCATGCGCATGAAAAGGTCCGATGCCCCGCCCGAAATAGAGCGGCTCGTTACGGCCGCTTTGTCGCCATCATTCATGCTGGCATTTGCTTTGCTTGCCAAGCGGGCGATGCCTATATGCAGAGGCTTACATGCCGGTAAGTCGGTACCTGTGGCTTTTCGGCAACGGCCTTCCACAAGATTATGTAGGAAATTCAATGGGCGGTCCGCCAGGCCGCCGGAAGTCGAGGAACCAATCATGAATGTCGGAGATGCCGCCCAGCGTTCCGGCCTGCCGGCCAAGACCATTCGCTACTATGAGGAGATCGGCCTCATCCGACCGCAGCGCGCCGGCAACGGCTACCGCGACCATTCTGGCGACGACATCCACCGGCTGACGTTTTTGAGCCGCGCAATCTCGGCTTTTCGATCGATGACTGCCGCCGGCTGATGGCGCTCTACCAGGACCGCAGCCGCGCCAGCCATGACGTGCGCGAGATCGCCGCCGCGCATGTGAACGCAATCGAGGAGAAGGTGCGCGAGTTGCAGTCGATGCGCTCGACCCTGCAGAAGCTGATCCATGCCTGCCACGGCGACAACGGCCAGACTGCCCGATCCTGGACGATATTGCGGGGGCGGTGCCAAGTGATAAAGTCGTTTCCGCACAGATGTGAAGGTCGCGCCAGGGCTGAGTAGCGCGGGCTGCATGAACCTATGCCTATTTTCGAAGGCCGGTTTGTCAAATATACAATCAAAAGGCGATTATCTGGTTGACAAACCCAAGGCGCTGAATAGTGTGTTGGGCAAGCGCTAAAGGCCCGCCCTTCCAAAAGGCGGGCCGATTGCTATCAGGGATTAGTTAGAGAGCCGCGCGGCATTCGCCGACGTCGTGCCTTAGGCGTTCTTGAAAGTGCGGCTCCGAAGCGTCGATAGCATAGTTAGCGACGGTGACCGCCTTTGCCTCTACAGCTTCCTCCTTTGAGAGACGCCCAAAGGTGAAAAACCACTTCGCTACATCCGCCCAGTCCCACAATGGACTGTCAGACGTGACTTTCGCCACCGGAGCTGGGAAAGCGGTGCCGCGCTGGCCTTTGGCGTACAAAGAAATGGCCGCTCGTGTCAGGCCAGTGCGGGCGGCTATTTCGGAAAGGCTGACCAGCGGGTCAGGCTCAACCCGATCAACGGTCGCACCTGTAGCCCTGACGTTTTCAACGGCAGACGAAATAGCGTCCTCAATCGAACTAGCCTCTCGGGCAAAGTCGATGATTATGTGGCCTTTCTGGAATGAAACCGTAGCGTCGTCGCATCCGTGGTCATAGAAGCGGGATTCAAAGTCTTCGGCGGTCGGATCCAGTCCAGAGGCGATGATGCTGAACTCAAACAGGCTCATCGTCGGGTTCCTTTTTATGCGGGCAGCGGTCTACAGCACGAATAATCTGGCGGGCATGATTCCCACCGTTTCTAGGCGTGCCATTGACGCAAACCTGACATCCGTCCCTATCTGCGTGTGAGCAGTATATACGCCCCCAATGGCCTTGCTTACGCATAGTCCAGCCTAGGGACTCGGCGTACGCCACTGCCTCCTCAACCTCCTTGTCGGGGTGGCGTGGCCTACCTGCCATTACACGCCCCCAAAATGGGGCACCTGTTAACACTTGTCAACACTGTTAGGTTCCTATGATAAAAAAATAGTTAAAGGAATTCTAAAAGCCTTCTAAAGGCATTCTACCGCTTGTCGTCAGGCTCGCGCCTCGCATGTACCAGCTTTTTTATCTGCTCCTGGGTGAGCTTAGGCGCCTTGGCAATCTTCTGCACAACGGCCTCAAAGGCGGCGTCGGACTGATCGGTTTTCAGTTCTCGGGCGGCTTCGCGGAATTTCTCGACCTGCGGTCGGCTATCCGACGACGCCTTTGTTTTCGGTTCCTTCATCATCCTCGTCATCCATCGATAACATCTGCTCAAACATTGCGATCTGTCGGCGAAGCTTCCGCAATCCTTTCAGATTTACATCCGCATTGATAATAACACGACCACCAACGATGCGCGCATCAATCACGGTGTCGCCTTCCGTTGTCGGGATGGCGTTAGAGTACGCGACCATAGCAGTGCGCTCGGAAACCAATGATGCTGGCGAATGCATGACGTTACCTCGCTGCGGTTCAGCCGACGCCTTGGCAATCGGCTCTGCTTCAATGACCGATTCTAAAGCGGTATCCTGAATTGCGCTAGGCTTCAATCCTGCAAATTGAACGTTTTCCTTCAAAATCGCCAGTGCAGACCGAGCGGACTGGTCGTTCAAATGGCGATTGAGCTTGAGGTGGCTGCGCGCCACAGTATCTGCAGGGATGCCTTCGCTCCAGCCATCCTTTTTCCAAAGTGTGCGAAACAGAGCCGGCCGCATAGCAAAGTCTGCGATCATCGCGGCACGCACGTCATCGCGCTCGTCAAGAAAGAACCGCCGCGCCGAATCGGTCAGTTTTACCTTTCGGTCGGCATTAGATCCTTCGTCTTCCAGCAGCCCATAGTATTTCAGTGCCCCAGTGGTTTGGAACCCACCGCTGCTCTTTGGGCTATACCCCCACAATTCGAAAGCGGTCGGGACCGGCATTGCCTTGCCGCTACGGTCTCCATCAAAAAGCTGCTGCGCTTTTGCGAGCGCCTTTTCGAGACTGATGAAGGGGAAGCGGGGCGAAGCGTCGTTGGTGGCCATGTCAATCTCCTTGTGGGCGAGCGACATATACGCCAGTTCATTTCAGTAATCAATCTCAGTTCTCTTCAGCATTTCTCTTCGCCAGTTCTCCAGCCCTTGACCGAATCGAAACTTTCTGGCCATATGCATCCATCGGGCGATGGCGCTCGGGAAAGGAGACGGGCCATGAAGATAAGAGTCCCTCTAGCCGATGTCACGGCTCACGGACACGGCGCGGGATAAACGAAGAGGCTCCGCAACCGGCAGGGTCACGAAGCCTCAAAGTGGGCCACCAAGTCAAAAACTGGAAGCGGCGGTGAGTATATCATCGCCGCTTTCGTTTGTGAATCCCCCGCCAGAGCGGAAGCTCAAGCTGCACCGGCTTTCGGAAGTGCGTTCGCTTCTCGTCAAGTAGGTCTATGATAGGTGAGGCGCTTACCGGCGGCGCCCTTCAAGGCGATGAAAGCGCGCGTACCGTCATCAACGCCCATTGCAATCCGGTTCGAATAGCGGAAATCGAACTCGGCCAGATAGCGGTGCAGATGGTGCTCGGCGCAATGCTGGTAGACGCCCTTCATGCCGCGCTTGAAGATCGAATAGAAGCCTTCAACGGTGTTGGTGTGGACCGTACCGCGAACGTATTCGTCCTTGGAATGCGTGACGAAATCGTGCGAGGCGAATTCCTGGCCCACGCGGCGATATACGCCAGCCTCGTCAGTCATCAGCGCGCTTTCCTTGGCGATGTTGGCGCGAACGATTGGCATGATGGTGCCGATGCGGGCGGTATCAACGTGGAAGGAACGAGCGCGGCCACCGCGCTCAACAAGCGTAACGACAGTGTTCTTGTGAGCGCCCCCACCACGCTTGACCGCGGTGCCCCTGAGGCGTCCGGTGTACGTCTCGTCTACTTCGACGGTCTTGCCGTTGCCGCCAAGCGGGGAAAGATCGCCAGACGCCATTGCAAGGCGAATGCGATGGCACAGGAACCAAGCGGCCTCATAGGTGCATTCGAGTATGCGGTGCATCTGGTGAGCGCTGATACCCTTCTTTGAGGCGCACATGAGGTGGATAGCCTGTAGCCACTTGGTCAGCGGCAAATGGCTTTCCTCGAAGATAGAACCCATGCGGACGGTGAACTGCGAACGGCAAGCACCGCACTTGTACAGGCCATGACGCTCGACACCGTTGGGGTTCTTTTTGGAGGGCTTGGTGCGGACGCCCTTCAGTTTGTAATGCTTGTCCACGGAACCGCACTTCGGGCAGACCGGACCATTCGGCCACAAGATCGCCTCAACATGCTCGAAAGCCTTGGCTTCGTCGTGGAACTCGGGGCGGGACAGAACGGACATGGAAATCTCCTATGCCGTTACCCTACGTAATCAGGTTGGGTTTGTCAACCAGATAATCGCCCAATCAAAAACAGGTTCAAACCGTGAACAAAGTCTGGCATGGTGCCGCCATGCCAATCATCTCGCCTGTACCTCTCAACCCCCTTATCGACGGCCGTCAGTCGGAGCGCGCGATGCTGGTCAGGCGCGGCGTGCAGCGGCTGCTCAAGGAGATGGGCGCGCATGTGCTGCCAGAACTGTCGCTGGCGACCGGCCGCCGCGCCGACCTCGTCGCGCTGACTCGCCAGGGCGACATCTGGATCATCGAGATCAAGTCCTCGATTGAGGATTTCAGGGTCGACCGTAAATGGCCGGACTACCGGCTGCACTCCGACCGTTTCTTCTTCGCCACGCATCCCGGCGTGCCCTCGGAGATCTTTCCACAGGAATGCGGTTTTATCCTTTCCGACGGCTATGGCGCCGAAATCCTGCGCGATGCGCCCGAGCACCGCATGGCGGCGGCGACGCGCAAGGCGCTGATGCTGAGGATCGCGCGGGCCGGTGCATCGCGGCTGCTCGCGGCGGAACTCGCCGGTGTGGCGGTGCCAGCGCTGGAGGGCGAGAGCGAGTAGCTTCCGACGTTTTCGCGGCCCCTCATCCGACCGCCTCTCCCAATGGGAGTCAAGTGCGGCTGCTTTCGCAGAACCCGCGTTCCTCGCCCCACGAAGTGGGGAGAGGTGGCCCGGCGAAGCCGGGACGGAGAGGGGCCTTCGCGGCGTCCGGGAGGTCGTTGCCTCAAGGCCTCCTGACAGGCTTCGTTTCATGGTCGTCAAGCGCCCTGACCTTCACCGGTTCTGGCTACGCAAACGTCGTCCCCCTCTCCGTCCCGGCTTCGCCGGGCCACCTCTCCCCCGCTTCGCGGGGGCGAGGAACCCAGGAGCTGCAAATCGGCGATGGCAGGGCAATGAGGGGCGGCGCGACGTTTGTCGGCTACTCTTCGTCCTCGTCGGCCCCATTCGCCGCCGGCGCCACCAGCAGCACGGCGGCGCCGAGAATCGCGGCGATGAAGGAGCCGGCAAGAATGCCGACCTTGACCGCGTCCTGCAGCTCGACATTGCTGGCGAAGGCGAGCAGTCCGATGAACAGGCTCATTGTGAAGCCGATGCCGCAGAGCAGCGAAATGCCGATCATGTGCAGCCAGCCGGCATTGACCGGCAGATCGGCAAGGCCGAGCCGGATGGCAAGCGCGGAAGAGCCGAACACGCCGACCAGCTTGCCGGCGACGAGGCCGGCGGCGACGCCCAGCGTCAGCGGCTCGACCAGGGCGGCAGCACTCAGGCCGGCCAGCGAAACGCCGGCATTGGCAAAGCCGAAGATCGGGATGACGACGAACGGCACTATTCTATGCAGGCCGTGCTCGAGCCGATGCAGCGGCGAATGGTCGAGATCATGCCGGATGCCCGGGGAGACTTTCAAAGGTATGGTCAGGGCCAGCGCCACGCCGGCGAGCGTGGCGTGGACGCCCGATTTCAGCACCAGCACCCACAGGACGACACCGAGCAGGATGTAGGGCACCAGCGTCAGCACCTTCATGCGGTTGAGCACGATCAGCAGAGCGATGACCGCAAAGGCGGCGCCGAGATAGGCGAGCGACAGGCCGCTCGTGTAGAACACCGCGATGATGACGACGGCGCCGAGGTCGTCGATGATGGCGAGCGCGGTGAGGAATACCTTCAGCGACCCCGGCACGCGGCTGCCGAGCAGCGACAGCACGCCGAGCGCAAACGCGATATCTGTGGCGGTAGGGATCGCCCAGCCGGACAGAGCGGCTGGATTGTTGCGGTTGATGGCGACATAGACAAGTGCCGGCACCAGCATGCCGCCGGCGGCGGCGATGCCGGGCAGGGCGCGGCGTGGCCAGGTCGAGAGCTGGCCGTCCAGCATCTCGCGCTTGATCTCCAGGCCGACCAGCAGGAAGAACACGGCCATCAGGCCGTCATTGATCCAATGCGATACGCTGAGTGGTCCCAGATAGGCGTGAAGGGCGTCGAAATAGGCCTGGGACAGCGGCGAATTGGCGACGATCAGAGCCAGTGCCGCGGCTGCCATCAGGATGATGCCGCCTGCCGCCTCGCTGTCGAGGAATTCGCGAAAAATGGAGATCGGCCGCTCGTCGCGCATGTGTCCTCCGTTGCCGAGATTCCGGTCGGCATTGTTGGCGATGATGCGCAAGCGTGGCAGACGACGCAAGCCGCCTGTTCACCTCGGCAGATCGCGCCTCGGAGATTGGCCGAAACGCCCATCACTTTGTCATCCTATGGCGGAGCAAGGAGCGAAGCGACGCAGCGCAGACCATAGGATCCATGCCGCGGGTTCAGAGCGCTGCTATGGTACAGAATTCTGCTCGGTTGCGCTCCGCGGCTGACATAACGGCATGGATCCTAGGGTCTTCGCTCCGCTTCGCGTCGCTGCGCCCAAGGATGACGAAGCCGGGCTTAGCGCGGCGCCCGCTTGGCCAGAATCCGCTGCAGCGTCCGTCGATGCATGTTTAGCCGGCGCGCGGTCTCGGAGACGTTGCGGTCGCACATTTCGTAGACGCGCTGGATGTGCTCCCAGCGCACGCGGTCGGCCGACATCGGGTTTTCTGGCGGTGCGGCGCGCTCGCCCGCCGTGCGGGTAAGTGCGGCGAAAATGTCGTCGGCATCGGCCGGCTTCGACAGGTAGTCGATGGCCCCCAGCTTCACCGCCGTCACCGCTGTGGCGATGTTGCCATAGCCGGTGAGGATGATGGCGCGGGCGTCGTCGCGCTTCTCGCGGATAGCGGCGACAACGTCGAGGCCGTTGCCGTCGGCGAGCCGCATGTCGACCACGGCATAGGCGGGCGGATTGGCGCGCGCCTTGGCCACCGCCTCCTCGACGCTCTCGGCCGTCTCGACCACGAAACCCCTGGTTTCCATGGCGCGGGCAAGGCGCGTGAGGAACGGCTTGTCGTCGTCGACGATCAGCAGCGAGGTGTCCTCGCCTTCAACCATTGCGCCAATCGTTTCGTCGCCATTCATCGTCTTCTAAATTCCTGCTGCCTGCTTTTTACGCAGATATAGTTTTGGAGCGCTATTGTCCAATTTAAGCCGTGTCAAACATGGTGGCCGAAGCCGATTCAGGATTGAGGAAGACGCTGCGCGGCCATGATATCTGCACGACGGCGCCCTCGCCCGGTTCGTTTGAATTACGGAAATCGAGCGTGGCCCCCGAGCGTTCGAGCAAGGTCTTGGCGATGAAAAGCCCCAGGCCCAGGCCGCCGCCGGCCTCGGTGCCCTGGCGCGTCGACATGTAGGGCTCGCCGATGCGGTCGATGATTTCGGGAGGAAAACCTGGCCCGTCGTCGGTGATCGAGAAAGTGACGGCGGCCTCGTTCCAGCTCCAGCGCACGGTGACGCTCTTGCGGGCAAAATCGACGGCGTTCTCGACCAGATTGCCGAGGCCGTAGATGACGCCGGGATTGCGGCGTCCAACCGGTTCGGGGCCGATGCGCTCGCCGGGGCGAAGCTTGATCGAGATGCCGAAATCGCGGTGCGGGGCCGTCATCTCCTCGACCAGCGAAGTTAGCGGCATTCGGGAGAGATGCGCCTCGCCCTCGGAAGACAGGCTGGTCAGGCGCTTGAGGATTTCGCGGCAACGCTCGCTCTGCGAGCGCAGCAGCGTCACGTCCTCGCCGTATTTCGGATCGTTGCGGAGCGCCTTCTCCATCTCCTTGGCGACAAGCGTGATGGTGGCAAGCGGCGTGCCCAGCTCATGCGCGGCGGCGGCGGCGAGGCCGTCCAGCGCCGACAAATGCTGCTCGCGCTGCAGCACCAGTTCGGTGGCGGCAAGCGCGTTGGCGAGCAGCCGGGCTTCCTCGGCCACGCGGAAGGCATAAATCGCGGTGAAGGCGATCGAGGAAAACACCGCCATCCACATGCCGGCGACATAGATGAACGGCATCTCCAGCGGCGCGCCCTCGTACCAGGGCAGCGGCAGATGGAAGAAGACCAGCAGGCTCGCCGCCACCATCACCAGCGCGCCGAGGATGGCGGTCAGGCGCAGCGGCAGCGACGTCGCCGAGATGACCACGGGCACGGTCACCAGCACTGAAAACGGATTGGTGAGGCCGCCGGTCAGATAGAGCAGGCCGGCAAGCTGCAGGCTGTCGATGGTCAGGATGGCGAAAGCCGGCAACGGGGTCAGCCGATGCGCCGCCGGATAACGGAAGGTCAGCAACAGGTTCATCCAAGCCGAACAGGCGATCAGCGCGAAGCAGAGGCTGACGGGCAGAGGGAATTTCAGCCCATAAGCAACGACGATAACCGCCAGGCTCTGGCCGACGATGGCAAGCCAGCGCAGTCTGATCAGCGTGTTGAGGCGCAGCCGCTGGCTTTGCTGGAAGTCGGGCGCCCGCAGGATGTTTATCATGGCCAAGGATTATAGCCGGAAAAGCATAAAGGCTAGGTCCCCCGCGGTTTGGCGCGGCTGGTGGCTGTGGCGAGAAGCGGGTTCTCCGGCCAGACGTGCCGGGGATAGCGGCCACGCATCTCGGCCCGCACATCGGCCCAGGAGCCGCGCCAGAACCCGGGCAGGTCGCGGGTCGTCTGGATCGGCCGGTGCGCCGGCGATAAAAGCTCGAGCGTCAGCGGCACGGTGCCGTTGGCGATCGCGGGATGCCGGTCGAGACCGAACAGCTCCTGCACGCGGATCGCCAGCACCGGCCATTCACCGTCATAGCGGATCGGCACGCGGCTGCCGGACGGAGCGTCGAAATGGGTCGGCGCCAGTGCCTCGATCCTGCGCTGGAGATCGTGCGGCACCAATGCCATGAGGTTGGCCGAGAGCACGCCCGGATCGATCGCGGCAATGGACGCTGCGCCGGAGAGGAAGGGCAGCAGCCAATCGTCGAGGCGGTCGACGAGCGCCGCGTCGGAAACCTCGGGCCAGGGGGCGCCGAGGCCGCGATGCAGCCAGCCGAGCCGTTGGCGCAGCGTTTCAGCCTCCTTGCCCCACGGCAAAAGCGACAGGCCGTGTTCGCGCAAGGCGTCAAGGATGGCGCGATCCGCGTCGGCCCCGGCCGGCGCCGGCAGCATGCGTTCGGATAGGGTGATGGCGCCGAGGCGAACGGTTTCGCGCACGCGCACCGCGCGCCTGTCGCGGTCAAAGCTGGTTTCGCGGCTTGTCTCGATTTTTTGCGCAAGCGCGGCTCGGATGTCCGTCTCATCTATCGCCGCTGCTGCCGTGATGCGGGCATTCTGCGCCTTGCCCTGAAGATCGGCGACGACGAGCCAGGCCGCGCCCGCAAGCGGATCGGCGGCGTCGAACATGGCGCCCGAACCGTTGGCCAGCACGAAACGGCCGCGCTCGCCGCGCGCCTTGGCGACGCGGTCCGGCCAGGCATGGATGAGGAGGGCGCCGGCTCTACCCTCCCCCTCGAGGGGAGGGTCTATCCGCGAAGCGGAGCGGGGTGGGGTCGGGTCGGGCACGCCATCGGCGACCCCACCCCGTCTCCCTCGCTTCGCTGCGCTCGGCTCGCTCGCCGACCCTCCCCTCGAGGGGGAGGGTGAGGCTTGTTTCGCCAGCCGCTCGGCGAGCTGCCGTGCGGCAGTGGCGCGCGGCGATCTTTCGGATCGGAACCGCATCAGCCGCCGATCGAGGTCGGCGCCATCGCCGCCAAGGCCACGCTCGGTGAGCAGCACGGCGAGCATGGCCGCTCCGAACGCCTGGCCGGTCTTTGCCGCCTCGGCGACCATGTGAGCCAGCCGCACCGGCAGTGCCAGCCTGCGCATCGCAGCACCCGATTCCGTCAGGCGCCCTGCCTCGTCGACGGCGTCGAGCGCACGCAGCAGCGCCCTTGCCTCGTTGAGCGCCGGGGCCGGCGGCGGATCGAGGAACGAAAGGCTCACCGGGTCGGCGACACCGAAGGCGGCGCAGTCGAGCAGAAGTCCGGAAAGGTCCGCCTCGAGGATTTCCGGCGGGGTGAAGGCTGGAAGTGCCGGCGTCTGCTCGGCCCGCCATAGGCGGATGGCGACGCCCGACTGCGTGCGCCCGGCGCGGCCGGCGCGCTGGTCGGCGGAGGCTCGGCTAACACGCACCGTCTCCAGCCTCGTCAGGCCGCTGGCCGGCTCGTAGCGCGGCAAGCGCGACAGGCCAGAATCGATGACGACGCGGATACCGTCGATGGTGATGGAGGTCTCGGCGATCGAGGTCGCCAGCACCACCTTGCGGCGGCCGGACTGCGCCGGCTTGATCGCCGCGTCCTGCGCCTTGCCGTCGAGCATGCCGTAGAGCGGCACGATGTCGGTGTCGGCGCCGACGCGGCCTTGCAGCCGCTCGGCTGTACGCTCGATCTCGCGCTGGCCGGGCAGGAAGGCGAGCACGCTGCCGCTCTCATCGGCCAGGGCGCCGCGGATCGCGTTGGCCATGGCGTCCTGGATGGCGATGCCGGCCGGCCGCTCGTAGCGGATGTCGACGGGAAAGGCGCGGCCCTCGCTCTCGATCACGGGAGCGCCGGAAAGCAGCCGAGCGACGCGCGCGCCGTCGAGCGTGGCAGACATCACCAGCAATCGCAGATCGGGCCTCAGCGCACCTTGCACGTCGAGCGCCAGCGCCAGACCGAAATCGCCGTCGAGCGAACGCTCGTGGAACTCGTCGAAGAACACCGCCGAGACACCGGGCAACTCCGGATCGTCGAGGATCATCCGCGACAGCACGCCTTCTGTGACGACGAGGATCCTTGTCCTCGCAGAAGTGCGGTTTTCCATACGCATGGCATAACCGACCGTTTCGCCGGGCTCCTCCCCAAGCAGCTCGGCCATGCGACGGGCGGCGGCGCGGGCAGCGAGCCGGCGCGGCTCCAGCAGAATGATCTTTCCCGTGCCGAGCCATGCCGCTTCGAGCAGCGCCAGCGGCACCAGCGTCGTCTTGCCGGCGCCGGGCGGCGCCACCAGCACGGCGCTGTTGCCATGGCCGAGCGCTTCGCTGAGCGCCGGCAGCACGGCGGAGACCGGAAGCTCCGGCAAGGGTTTTCTGGTCATTGTTCCAAGGATGCATCCATCCAATTGCGGCGGAACCGCAGCGTCCGCATATCAGCGGTGGTGGTCGCCGCGCAACCGACAGCAGGGGCCAGTTCAAAGCCGGGTTCGCGAAAATGGGTTCCAGCGCACTGTGCCGAGCCTCACCTCCTCACGCACCATCGTCAAAAGGCCGAAGCCGCCAATCACGGCGAGGCCGACAAGCGACAGAAGATTTGGCGACAGAAGATTTGGCGACAGAAGATCTGGCGACTGAAGATCTGGCGACTGAAGATCTGGCGACTGAAGATCTGGATATTCCTGGAGAATGCGCCGGGATCACCGCCCCGTGGATCTGCGAATAATGCGTCGGCGCGATCCGCTCAGGCTTTTGACAACGGGATCGTTGCATGAACAGCTTGCATAGGGGAACTGGGTGAGCAGAATTTCGTTCGTCCACGTTATTTCAGTTCCAGGGAGAATGCAGAGTGAAGATACTGGCGCTCGGTGCGCATCCGGACGATATCGAGATCTTCATGTTCGGTACGATGGCGGCCTATGCCGCACAAGGCGCAGAACTGGTTTTTGCGATAGCCACGGATGGCGCCAAGGGCGGGAAGGGCGATCCGGAATCACTTGCCCGCGCCCGCCGCGAGGAAGCGGCTGTGGCGGCGGACCTGCTTGGCGCAACATCGCACTTCCTCGATTTTCCGGACGGCGCGCTGGTTGCCGATGCCGCGCTGATCGCGGCGCTGAAGACGCTGATCGGGGACATCAGGCCGGATCTGGCGATTACCCATGCGCCGAACGACTATCATGGCGACCACCGTGCGCTGTCGGACGGCGTGCGCATCGCGGCGTCCTTCGCTGTCCCGGTGCTGCATGCCGATACGCTCGGCGGCACCGGTTTTGCGCCGACCCACTATGTCGATATCTCCCGGCATTTCGAACTCAAGGCGATGGCGATCCGGGCGCATCAGTCGCAGGATCCCGAACGTTTCGTCGATGCGGCGCGCATGCAGAACGCGTTTCGCGCCGGCCAGTGCAATGGCGCGGCCGGTTCCTTCGCTGAGGCCTTCCGCTTCGAACCGATCTTCCCCTTCGCCGATATCCGCGCCCTGCTGCCGCCGGCCCCAGTGATCCGGCCGGTGACGGTGAGCACCAAAACGGTCAAATGAGCCGGCACCCGCGCGCCGAACGATCTGACACGCGCCTTTTCTGAACCAACGACCGATGCGCCATGCTGCAGCGCAGCGACGAATTCGCTTGCCTTGTTTAGTAAAAATTGCATCACTAAACAAATTACTAAACATCCGCCGCTCAACCGCGTCGTCATGTTTAGACCCTGAGGAGGGGGTTTGAGGTATTTGAAACCGTCATCCGGGCGCGTTTCGCAAATGGGAGGAAGGCATGAAATCGACCTTGAAACTGACGTTGGGACTGACATCGGCGATGTTTGCGTCGACCGCCGTTTCGAATGTCGCGCAGGCTGAAGATCTGACGCTTTGCTGGGCAGCCTGGGACCCGGCCAATGCGCTCGTCGAATTATCCAAGGATTTTACCAAGGAAACTGGCATCGGCATGAAATTCGAATTCGTGCCGTGGACCAATTATGCCGATCGCTTCCTCAACGAGTTGAATTCCAAGGGCAAGCTGTGCGACCTGATCATCGGCGACAGCCAGTGGATCGGCGGCTCGGCCGAGAACGGCCACTATGTCAAGCTGAACGATTTCTTCGACAAGGAGAAGATCAGCATGGACGACTTCGTGCCGGCGACCGTCGTCGGCTATTCCGAATGGCCGAAGAACTCGCCGAATTACTGGGCGCTGCCGGCCATGGGCGACGTCGTCGGCTGGACCTATCGTAAAGACTGGTTCTCCAAGCCGGAACTGCAGAAGGAATTCAAGGAAAAGTACGGCTGGGACCTCGCCGCGCCGACGACCTTCGACCAGCTGAAGCAGATCGCCGAGTTCTTCCAGAAACGCGAGATCGACGGCAAGACGGTCTATGGCGCGTCGATCTATACCGAGCGCGGCTCCGAAGGCATCACCATGGGCGCCATGGACGTGCTCTACAGCTTCGGCTTCAACTATGAAAATCGCGACAAGCCTTACGAGATGGACGGCTTCGTCAACTCCGAGAAATCGGTGAAGGGTCTGGAGCTCTACAAGGCGCTCTATGACTGCTGCACGCCTCCCGGGGCCTCGAACAGCTACATGGGCGAAGGCGTCGATGCTTTCAAATCCGGCCAGGTGGCGATGCACATGAACTTCGCCTTTACCTGGCCAGGCCTGCAGAAGGACGAGAATGTCGGCGGCGACAAAATCGGTTATTTCGCCAATCCCAAGGGTCCCGACGGCGATCAATTCGCCCAGCTTGGCGGCCAAGGCATCTCGGTGGTCTCTTACTCGGACAAGCAGGAGGCCGCACTCAAATACATAAAATGGTTCGCCAACAAGGATGTGCAGGCCAAATGGTGGTCGCTCGGCGGTTTTTCCTGCCTCAACGCAGTCGTGAAAGATCCAGGCTTCCCGGCCAGCCAGCCTTACGCGCAGACCTTCCTCGACTCCATGGCCATCGTGAAGGATTTTTGGGCAGAGCCCAGCTATGCGCCGCTGCTGCAGGCGTCGCAGAAGCGCTTCCATGACTACGTCGTCGCCGGCCAGGGTTCGGCCAAGGATGCGCTCGACGGCCTGGTCAAGGACTGGACCGAGGTCTTCCAGGACGACGGCAAGATGTAGTTGGGCAGATGTAACCGGCTCCTCCCGAGCCATGCCGCGTGTCCCGTGCCGCCCTTGGCACGGGACACAGTTCAGATAAATTCCATTGTCGAGACGACCCAAGTGACCGAAGCGGGACTGACCATGCTCAATCGGACTGCGGACAGCGTTGCCCGGGCTACGCCTGAGCCGTTGGCCCGCAAGGTCCGGGGCATCAGCGACAAGGGCCTCGCCTGGCTGTTCATCTCGCCGACGATCCTGTTGCTGCTCGCCATCAATATCTTCCCGCTGTTCTGGGCGATCTATCTGTCCTTCACCAACTACCGCGCCAACCGTCCGAACGAGGTGGTCAGGAATGTCGGCCTTGCCAACTACAAGCGCATCCTCGGCGACCAGGACATCTGGATCGCCATGCAGACGACGGCGCATTTCGTGTTCTGGACCATCCTGCTGCAGACGCTGATCGGCTTCACCCTGGCCTGGCTGATCGACCGAAAGTTTCGTGGCCACGCCTTCTGGACGACCATCATTCTGGTGCCGATGATGCTGTCGCCGGCAGTTGTCGGCAATTTCTGGCGCTTCCTCTACGAGCCGCAGATCGGTCTGTTCGCCTATGCCATCTCGTTCGTCACCGGCATTCCGGCAACGCAGATCGGCATGCTCTCCAACGTGTCGCTGGCGCCGTGGTCGATCGTCATTGTCGACACCTGGATGTGGACGCCTTACGTGATGCTGATCTGTCTCGCCGGGCTGCGTTCGATCCCCGAATACATCTATGAGGCGGCCGAGGTCGACCGTGCTTCCAACTGGCGGCAGTTCTGGTCGATCACGCTGCCGATGGCGCTGCCCTTCATCATGCTGGCGGTGCTGTTCCGCGGCATCGAGAACTTCAAGATGTTCGACATGGTCAACCTCTTGACCGGCGGCGGACCGGGATCGACCACCGAGGTCGCCTCGATCACGCTGAAGCGGCAGGCCTTCGAAAGCTGGCGGACGGGCTATTCCTCAGCTTTCGCCATCATCCTGTTCGTCGCGGTATTTGGGCTGGCCAACATCTACGTCAAGGCGCTCAACAAGGTGAAGCAAAGATGAGCCTGACGTCAGCCCATTCGGTCGTCGCACCCTCGCCCACGTCGAAGCGCGTCGCCGGCACGATCATCGTGCTTTATGCGCTGATCTCGATCGTGCCGCTGCTATGGATCTTCGCCACCAGCTTCAAGACACCGCCGGATTCGATCGCCTATCCGCCCAAGATCCTGTTCCAGCCGAGCCTTGAGGGCTACTGCAATCTGTTCTCGACCCGCACCCGGCAGACACCGGAATACATCAACGCGCTGGGACCGGCGACCGGCGTCTGCGACGAGACCGTGCGCAAGCGCAACATGGTGATCGCCGGCCCCTCCAACTTCATGCCGCGCTTCATCAATTCGCTGATCATCGCCTTCGGCTCGACCTTCTGCGCGGTGTTCCTCGGCACTCTGTCGGCCTATGGCTTTTCGCGCTTCAAGGTGCCGCTGGCTGACGACCTCCTGTTCTTCATCCTGTCGACACGGATGATGCCGCCGATCGCGGTCGCTATTCCCATCTACCTGATGTACCGCGAGCTTGGCCTGTCGGACACCGCGCTCGGCATGATCCTGCTCTACACGGCGGTCAATGTGTCGCTCGCCGTGTGGCTGCTGAAGGGGTTCATCGACGAGATCCCGCGCGAATACGAGGAAGCGGCGATGATCGACGGCTATACACGGCTGCAGGCCTTCTGGCGCACCGTGCTGCCGCAGGCGACCACCGGCATTGCCGCGACCGCCATCTTCTGCCTGATCTTCGCCTGGAACGAATATGCGTTCGCAGCCCTTTTGACCTCGGGCACGGCGCAGACCGCACCGCCCTTCATCCCGACCATCATCGGCGAAGGCGGCCAGGACTGGCCGGCGATCGCCGCAGGCACGACGATCTTCCTGGTGCCGATCCTGGTGTTCACCATCCTGCTTCGCAAGCAGCTGCTGCGCGGCATCACCTTCGGCGCGGTGCGCAAATGAGCAACACGGCGACTCAGCAGCAGATATGGAAGCGGCGCCGCGGCAGCGCCCCTTCTCCCCGTTTACGGGGAGAAGATGCCGGCAGGCAGATGAGGGGCAGCGCGAGCTTTCCAGATTTTGGCGCCGCCCCTCATCCGGCCCTTCGGGCCACCTTCTCCCCGTATAGTGACGGGGAGAAGGGATCGCGGAGCTTGTCATCATGACCCGTCGTACCCACACCAGACGCTCGCCCTGGCCGCGCGCCCTCCGGCGCGGACTGATGGAGAATATCGCCACCGCGATCATCGCCATTGGCTTCCTGATGCTGTTCCAGCCCTTCGCGCTGTCGCTCTACACGTATTCGTTCATCACCATGCTCGTCGGCACGGCGATGTTCATCATCGTCTCGAAGTTTCCGGAGTAGACGATGGCGGAGATCAGGGTCGAGCATCTGAGAAAGGCATTCGGCGATTTCGTCGCCGTGCAGGATTCCAACTTCGTCGTCGGGGATGGCGAATTCTTCGTCATGCTGGGGCCGTCGGGTTGCGGCAAGACGACGACGCTGCGCATGATTGCCGGGCTGGAACTGCCGACCGGCGGCAAGATCCTGCTCGGTGGCGAGGACGTCACCATGCGGCGTGCCCGCGAGCGCGACATCGCCTTTGTGTTCCAGCTGTTCGCGCTCTATCCGCATATGAATGTGAGGAAGAACATCGGCTTCCCGCTGCTCGCGCAAGGCATGCCAGGCATCGAAATCCGCCAGCGCGTCGAAGAGACGGCGAAGCTGTTGCGCATCGACCATCTGCTCAACAAATCGGTCTCCGGGCTTGCCGGCGGCGATCGCCAGCGCGTCGCGCTCGGCCGCGCCATCGTGCGGCGGCCAAAATGCTTCCTTATGGACGAGCCGCTCGGCACGCTCGACACCGAATTCCGCGATCTCATGGTCCATGAGCTGCGCGAACTGCACAACCGCATCCGCGCCACCACCGTCTATGTCACGCATGACCAGATGGAAGCGATGTCGATGGCCGACAAGATCGCGGTTATGAACCACGGCGTCATCGAACAGTTCGGAAGCCCACGCGAAATCTACGACCGGCCAGCGACGATGTTCGTCGCTGATTTCATCGGCTCGCCACCGATGAATTTTCTCGGCTTCGGCGGCGGGCTTGTGAAAGGCGTCAGCGAAATCGTGGTGCAAGGCGCCAAAGTGGCGGTGCCGGAGGTGCGCGAGGATATCGCGCCGGCCGACATGGCGCTCGGCATCCGACCGGAACACATCCGCTTCGACGACGGCTCGAAGCTGCGCGGCGCCGTCTATGGCACCGAATATCTCGGCACCACGCAGATCGTTGCGGTGGAGACATCCGGCGGCATCATCAAGGCGCGGGTGCCGGCCGAAATCCGGCTTAATGCGGGCGACCATGTCGGCCTGGCGCTGACCAGCGCACGGCTGTCGCTGTTCGAGAAGGGCTCCGGCCGCGCGGTGCGAACCGCAATCCATGACGGGGCTTCCCAGGGAAGAGCGCATCGTGGCTGACGTGCAGATCAAAGGCGTGACCAAGAGCTTCGGCGAGCATGTCGCGGTGGACACTCTCGATCTGCACGTCGCCGATGGCGAATTCGTCGTGCTGCTCGGCCCGACCGGCGCCGGCAAGACGACGACGCTCAGACTTATCGCCGGATTGGAACGGCCGGATACGGGCTCGATCCATATCGGCGGCCGCGATGCGACAATGTTGTCGCCGGCCGACCGCGACACCGCCTTCGTCTTCCAGCAATATTCGCTCTATCCGCATCTGTCGGTCTACGACAATTTGGCCTTTCCGCTGCGCTCGCCGGCGCGGCGGCTGAGCGAGGACGCGGTCCGCCGCCGCGTCGAGGAGGTGGCCAAGATGGTGCGTATCCACCACAAGCTCTCCAACCGCTCCACCAAGCTTTCCGGCGGCGAGATGCAGCGCGTCGCCATCGGGCGCGCCCTGGTGCGCAAGCCCTCGATCTATCTGATGGACGAGCCGCTGTCGTCGCTTGATGCCAAGCTGCGGGCGGATCTCCGGCTCGAGCTCAAGCGCATCCAGGCCGAACTCGGCGCCACCATGCTCTATGTCACGCATGACCAGATCGAGGCGATGACGATGGCCGATCGCATCGGCATTCTCGCCGACGGCGTGCTGGTGCAGATCGGCACGCCCCGCACCATCTACTCGGAGCCGGCAAACCTTCATGTCGCCGCAAGGCTCGGCCAGCCGGCGATCAATCTGTTGCCGACCGGCCTGCTGCCGGATGGCGATATGCCGGCGGGAACCAAAACGATCGGTGCGCGTACAGAACATCTGTCGATCGGCAAGGCATCGAATGGCCCCGCCGACGGCGTTGTTAACTGGGTCGAACATCTGGGCGACCAGAACCACCTGCATGTGACGGTGGGGAGCAGAAAGCTGGTGACGCTGACCGACCCCGACATCCAACTGGAAAAGGGCGACAGGGTGATTATCCGCTACCGGGCGCCGCTGTTCTTCGACCAGGCCGGCAACAGGATTGCAAACCGATGAGCGCTGGGACAATGGTCAAGACTGGGACGATGGACAAGGTTGACCTGAAGACACTGATATCCGTCACCGCCAACACGATTGCCGCCCACGCGGACGAACTGACCGCGCTCGACCAGGCGATCGGCGACGGCGACCATGGGCTGAACATGAAGCGCGGCTTCGAGGCGGTGCGGGCGGAGGCCGAGGCGTTCGCGGCAAAGCCATTGCCGGAGGCACTGAAGGCAATCGGCACCAAGCTGGTGATGACGGTGGGCGGGGCATCGGGACCGCTGTTCGGGACGCTGTTCATGGCGCTCGGCAAGGAGATTCCCGCTGAGCCAGATCGCGCCAATCTGGCTACGGCTTTCGGCAAGGCAATCGAGGCTGTGGCGGCGAGGGGCAAGTCGCAGGTCGGGCAAAAGACCATGCTTGACGTGCTGCAGCCGGTGCATGACGCCCTGCTGCAGGGAAAGACCGGATTGGAAATCGCCGATGTCGCGGACCGTGCAGCCGATGCCACCGTGCCGATGAAGGCATTGCGCGGACGCGCCTCGTTCCTTGGCGACCGCTCGATCGGCCATATGGATGCCGGCGGGCGCTCGGTCGCGCTTCTGGTGCGGGCTGTCGTCGAAAGCATCGAGGGGCACGCATGAGCAATGTCGGCATCGTCATCGTATCGCATTCACCGCTGGTCGCCGAGGGCACGGCCGATATGGTGCGCCAGATGGTCGGCGACGAAGTGCCGCTTGCATGGTGCGGCGGAAACGGCCATGGCGGGCTGGGAACCAATGTCGAGGCGATCATGGGCGCGATCGACAAGGCCTGGTCGGAGGCGGGTGTCGCCATACTTGTCGATCTTGGCGGCGCCGAGACCAACAGCGAGATGGCGGTCGAGATGATCGGTCAGCCGCGCGCGCACAAGATCATCGTCTGCAATGCGCCGATCGTCGAGGGCGCCGTGATGGCGGCGACGGAGGCGTCCGGCGGCGCCTCGCTCAGGGAAGTGGTGGCGACGGCACACGAATTGTCGCCATCGTGAATGAACAGGAATTTTGACTCAATGTCCGCATCCGCCGAAGCCACCATTCTGATCACCCATGAGGTCGGCCTGCATGCCCGCCCTTCGGTGAAATTCACCAAGCTCGCCAAGACATTTTCAGCCGAAGTCGAAGTGGCGCTCGCCGCCAACGGGCCTTGGTTCGACGCCAAGAGCATCGTCAAGGTGATGGCGGCCAAGGCGCCGAAAGGAACGGTGCTGCATATCCGAGCCAAGGGTGACGGCGCCGGCGAGGCGGTCGGCGCGCTGGTCGATCTGGTGCGGCGAGACTTCGACGAGGGCCTGGACCATGCCCGAACCGCTTAGGCTGAAGGGGATTCCGGCTTCGGCCGGCTATGCCGAAGGGCCGCTGTTCAACCTCGACCCGGTTGTCTCGCGCTATGGCCGTAAGGCGACCGCCGGTGACGAGAGGATCTCGCTCGAGACGGCAATCAAGGCAGCGAAAAGCTGGCTCGCTAAGCTGATCGAAGCGACCAAAGGCGACGCCGCCGACATTCTCGAATTCCAGATCGCCATGCTGGAGGACAATGCGCTGACCGGCCCGGCCTTTGCCGCGATTGCCGCCGGCCAGCCAGCCGATGTGGCATGGCGGCAGGCGCTCGACGCCGAAATTGCGGGCTACGAAACGTCAGATCAGGACTATTTCCGGGCGCGCGCCGCCGACATGCGCGACATACGTGATCAGGTGCTGCGCGCGCTGACCGCGGACAGCGAGGCTGCCGCGCCGGCAGGAGCCATTTTCTATGGCGAGGACATCGCGCCGACGCGCTTTCTTGAAACCGACTGGAGTTTCGGCGGCGGCATCGCGCTGAAAGCGGGCAGTGCCGCCAGCCACGTCGCCATGCTGGCGCGTTCGCGCGGCGTGCCGATGGTAGTTGGCCTTGGGGCAGTCGGGCTCGGTGCTTCGTCGGCTCACCTTGCCGGCGTCGCCCTGCTTGATGCCGAGCATGGCGGCATCGTATTGGCGCCATCAAGGGCAGAGTTCGAGGCGTTCCGGCAATCGTCGTCCTCTTTCGCGGCGCGTCGCGACAGGGCGGAAACTTTTTTGACCCGGCCGGCGGTGACGAAGGCCGGTACGGCGGTGCGGGTGCAGGTCAACATCGCCGATCCGTCCGATGTCGACAACATCGACGTCTCGACCTGCGACGGCGTCGGGCTGATGCGAACCGAGTTCCTGTTCGGCAAGACGCTGCCGGACGAGGAAACGCAGTATCGCGCCTACCGCAAGGTGCTCGAATGGGCTGGAGACAAACCGGTGACCATCCGCACTGTCGACGCCGGCGGCGACAAGCCGGTGCCGGGCTTCACCGTCGAGGAGGGCAATCCGTTTCTCGGCCTGCGCGGCATCAGGCTATCACTGGCAAGACCCGAGGTTTTTCGGGTGCAGATCAGGGCGCTGCTGCGCGCCGCCGTGCATGGCAATCTGAAGGTGATGTTCCCGATGATCGCCGTTTGGGACGAGTATCAGCGAACAGCCGCGCTCTTCGCGGAAGAGCAGGCCGCGCTTGCCGCGAGCGGCGTCGCGCAAAAAATGCCGCCGCTCGGTATCATGGTCGAGGTGCCGTCGGTGGCGATCGCTCCTGAGGCTTTTACCGAGGTCGCCTTCTTCTCGATCGGCTCGAACGACCTGACGCAGTATGTGATGGCGGCGGCGCGCGACAACGCCTCTGTCGCGCATCTCAATTCGGTCAGGCACCCGGCCGCGCTTCGGCTGATCGCATCGGTTGCAGCGTTCGGCAGCGAGCAAAAGATTCCGGTCAGCCTGTGCGGCGACGCCGGCGGCGACCCGGCGGCGATCCCGGCGCTGATTGAGGCCGGCCTGCGCGACCTTTCCGTGGTTCCCGCCCAACTCGCAATGGCCAAGGCGGCCATTGCGGACGTTTCGATCTAGGCACGGGCATGGCCGACAAGACACCCGAAGCCGGCTCCGAAGAGGCGATCCGCGCCTACAAGACGATCCTGTCGCAGGTCCTCGACCAGCGCCCGTCCGGCATGCGCCAGCGCCTTGCCGACGCGCTCGGCAAGCACCGCAGCTTCGTCACGCAGATTTCCAGCCCGGCGTACTCGATCCCGATCCCGTCAAAACATTTGCCGGCCATTTTCTCCGTCTGCCATTTCAGCCCGGCCGAACGCGACCATTTTCTTGCCGCCTACCACCAGGCGCATCCGGGAAAAATGTCGGTGGCATCAGGCATGCGCAAGACGCGGCATGTCTCGCTGATCGTGCCCGATTTCGGCGATGACAAACAGAATGCGGCGCTCGACCGGGCGGTCAACGATTTCATCCAGAAGATCACCAGCATCGCCGGCAAGGGCGGGACATAGTCGCGCCACGTTCAGCTATTTCGGGAGGAGACGGCCATGAAGAAGTTTCTGAATTCTGTGGACACGGTGCTGACCGAAAGCCTCGACGGCTTCGTTGCCGCCCATGCCGATATCCTTGTGCTTGGCGACGAGCATAAATTCGTGCGCCGCAAGGTGCTCAAGCCGGGCAAGGTGGCGCTGGTTTCCGGCGGTGGCTCTGGCCACGAGCCGCTGCATGGCGGGCTGGTCGGCCATGGCATGCTGGAGGCCGCCTGCCCCGGCCAGGTGTTCACCTCGCCGACGCCGGACCAGATGCTGGCGGCGGCGGAAGCGGTCAACACCGGTGCCGGCTGCCTGTTCATCGTCAAGAATTACGAGGGCGATGTGATGAATTTCGACATGGCCGCCGAAATGTCGGAGGGCGTCATGCAAGTGGTGACCAATGACGACGTCGCGGTCGAGAACTCGTCTTATACCACCGGGCGACGCGGCGTTGCCGGCACGCTGGTGGTCGAGAAGATCCTCGGTGCCGCAGCCGAGCAAGGCATGGCGCTGAAGCCGTTGAAGGCGCTCGGCGAGCGCGTCAATGGCGCAACGCGCTCTATGGGCGTTGCACTGACCAGTTGCACCGTACCGGCCGCCGGCAAGCCGACCTTCGATATCGGCGACGGCGAGATGGAATTCGGCGTCGGCATCCATGGCGAACCCGGCCGCCGCCGAGACACGTTGAAGAGCGCCGACGCCATCGCCGAGGAAATTTGTGCGGCGATATCAGGCGATCTGGGTGACAGGGCAAAAGGCCCGGCGCTGCTCTTCGTCAACGGCTTCGGCGGCACGCCGCTGATGGAGCTCTACCTGATGTACAACAGTGCCCGGAAAATCTTCGAGAACACCGGCGTGACGGTCGCCCGATCACTCGTCGGATCCTATGTGACATCGCTCGACATGGCCGGCTGCTCGATCACGCTGACCATGCTCGACGACGAGACGACCGCATTGTGGGATGCTCCGGTGCATACGGCTGCGCTGCGCTGGGGGATGTAGAACCGCCAACGCCGCGCTGCGGCTTACGACAAGAAGCGGCTGTCAAAAAGCAAAACCCGCTTCGATCTGCGAAGCGGGCCTTTGCAAGAACCCCCAGAAACAGTCGGTGACACCAATGTCCTGAGCTATTCCGAGCATTGTCAGGCCAGTGTGGTGGAGTTAGACACAATGTTGCTTTGTTTACCTTTGGTAAGGTGAGGAATCCGGCGGGTTTTGGGAGGGCAGAACATGCGTTACAATTGGGATCGAGCGCCGACGGGTTTCGAACGTCACAGAAAGGCGCTGGCCGCTGCCTTGCTGATCGCCGGCGGTGTCGGCCTCATGCTCGCGGCGCTGCCGCTTTAGAACCGTATTTGAGCGCAAGCAGGCGCTTTTCAACGCAGCTGGCCGGTCACGGCGATAAAGCGGCGGTCCCGTCCTTCAAATCCCTGGCTGAAGCGTTGCACGAGCACGGCTAGGACTCCCGGTTTGCCATCCGGGGTGAATGCGTAGGATTCCGACAGGCTGTAGGAGGTCGGGCAATTCCTCGAGCCGGGCACGGTGTTGTCCTCATGCAGCAGCTTGAACGATTTGCCATCCTGTCCCTGCAGCGTCAGGCGGAAACCGAGCGCCTTGCCGGCCGCGGCGCCTTGCTGCGTGTCGTCGAAACTTGACGAGCAATCCGTCGTGCTGTCGGCAAGAATCTGGTCGAGCTGGATGGTCGAGATGCCGAGCTCGTCATAGCTCGGCGAAAGCCATTTCTGCGAAACCTGCTCGAGGCGCGCAATGTCTTGGTAAGCGACCATGTTGTCCGGAAAGGTGAACCTGTCCAGGGCCGTCCGCTCGCCGCGCGCCGCGATCGCATATTGGGCGAGGATCGGCGCCGCCTGCGCGGCAGCCTGTGCCCTCGCCTGATCGAGAGTGAGCGTAGCCTCCTCGGTTTCGTCGACGATGCGGATCGGTTTGCCGCCGACGAACTCATCGGTGCGCGTGTCGATGATGTCGATCTCCGACCAGCCCGAATCCGAAGCGCCGGCGTCGAGCGTGCCGTATTGCTCGAAGGCGAAGTAATTGCCATCGGGCGAAAAGCCGATGATGCGCCTGGCCGCCGCATCGCCGGCCTGTGCGGCGGAAGCGCTCATCGACAGCATCGCCGCCAACACGGCAAATCCAACCTTGCATCGCAACTTCATTGCGCCTGGCCCCAATTATGACCCCACACCCCAATTTATGACCCCAGACCATCGGGCCGGGTATTTGCGACCAAGGCGAGAACGCCAAAAGACGAAATTGCATATGCTTGCAAAAACAGCATACGCTATTTCAAAGACAGCAAACATTCCTGGGGAGGAAGCTTGATGGCGTCACGCTACCATGAGGTCTATGACGGCTGGAAACGCGATCCGGAAAAATTCTGGGCGGATGCGGCCAGGGCCATCGACTGGTTCACACCGTTCGACAAGGTCTTCGATCCGAATGCCGGCGTCTATGGGCGCTGGTTTGGCGGTGCCTCCTGCAACACCTGCTTCAACGCCGTCGACCGCCACGTGGCTGGTGGCCGCGCCGATCAGATCGCGCTGATCCATGACAGCGCGATTTCCGGCACGATCAGGAAATTCACCTATGCCGAACTGAAACGCGAGGTGGTCGCGCTGACGTCGGTGCTGAAGAACCGCGGCGTCCAGAAAGGCGATCGGGTCATCATCTATATGCCGATGGTGCCGGAAGCTGCGTTTGCCATGCTTGCCTGCGCCCGCATCGGCGCCGTGCATTCGGTCGTTTTCGGCGGCTTTGCCTCGCACGAACTCGCCACGCGCATCGACGACGCCGGGCCGAAGCTGATCATTTCCGCCTCCTGCGGCTTGGAGCCCGAGCGCGTCGTCGCCTACAAGCCGCTGCTCGACAAGGCGATCGAGATGTCGCGGCACAAGCCCGAGGCCCGCCTCATCCTCCAGCGCGACCAGCTGCGCTGCGAGCTCAGGGAAAACCACGACATCGACTATGCCGACGCCGTCGCCCGTGAGCGGGCCGCGGGCGCCAATGTCGACTGCGTTCCGGTGCTCGCCACCGACCCGCTCTACATCATCTACACGTCCGGTACGACCGGCCAGCCCAAGGGCATCGTGCGCGACAATGGCGGCCACATGGTTGCGTTGAAATGGTCGATGGAGAACGAGTTCGGCGTCAAGCCGGGCGAGGTGTTCTGGGCGGCTTCCGACGTCGGTTGGGTGGTCGGCCATTCCTACATCGTCTACGGCCCGCTGCTGCACGGCTGCACGAGCGTCATGTTCGAAGGCAAGCCGGTCGGCACGCCCGACGCCGGCACCTACTGGCGAGTGATATCAGAGCACGGGGTGGTCGCGCTGTTCACCGCGCCGACCGCCTTCCGCGCCATCAAGGGACAGGACCCAAAGGGCGAATTCGTCCCGAAATACGACCTGTCGAAATTCCGCACCTTGTTCCTCGCCGGCGAGCGCGCCGATCCGGAAACTATCAAGTGGGCGGAGCAGAAACTGAACGTGCCGGTGATCGACCATTGGTGGCAGACCGAGACCGGCTCGCCGATGACGATCAACCCAGCCGGATTGGGCCTGCTGCCGGTGAAATACGGCTCGCCCGGCGTGCCGATGCCCGGCTACGACATCCGCGTGCTCGACGATGCCGGCCACGAAGTGCCGCGCGGCACGTTGGGCAATGTCGTGGTCAAGCTGCCGCTGCCGGCCGGCTGCCTGCCGACGCTGTGGAATGCCGACGACCGGTTTCGCCAAGCCTATCTCGAAGAATTCCCCGGCTTCTACAAAACGGCGGATGCCGGCATGATGGACGAGGACGGTTATTTGTTCGTCATGGCCCGGACCGACGACATCATCAACGTCGCCGGCCACCGGCTGTCGACCGGCGCCATGGAGGAGGTGCTGGCCGCGCATCCCGACGTTGCCGAATGTGCTGTCATCGGCGTCGCCGACGCTATGAAGGGCCAGGTTCCGCTCGGCTTCGTCGTGCTGAATGCGGGCGTCACGCGCGACACCCGGGCCATCGAGACCGAGGTGGTTACGCTGGTGCGCGAGCGGATCGGCCCGGTCGCCGCCTTCAAGACGGTGGTAACGATCAAACGCCTGCCAAAGACGCGCTCCGGCAAGATCCTGCGCGGCACCATGCAGAAGATTGCCGACAAGGAAGAATGGACGATGCCGGCGACCATCGACGACCCGGTCATCCTCGATGAAATCACCGCGGCGCTAAAGGGACGCGGAATCGGCCTGTAAAGACATCGGACCATCGACAGCAGGCCGGTAGCCAATTGGCTATTGTGCAATGCAGCAAATCGCCATACAGTTTTGTCGGGGCGCCCACCGACGATACGGCATGGCTCAGCAAAAAACCACATTTGGCGGCGTCGACATACTTCGATTTCTCGCCGCCGTCCTCGTGATGTTCTACCACTTCGGCTACTGGGTGGTGTGCCTTTCCCGCCGGCGTTTCGGCACGGGCCACCGGCGGCATCCCGCCGCATCCGGAACTGGGGTGCTCGGCTCCGGATGGGTCGGCGTGCAGGTGTTTTTCGTCATCAGCGGCTTCGTCATCGCCTTCAGCGCCGAAAACTCGACCGCCTTGCAGTTTTTCGAAGCAAGGGTGAAGCGGCTGGCGCCGGCGGTCTGACTGGTCGGAGTTTGCCGAGACGCGTTGGCTCGCCCTGCTGCTGGTGCATCACGGATGCTTCTTTGCGACGGGCGTGATGATCTGGCTGATGCGATTCAAGGCGGTGACGCCGTTCCGTCTTGTCCTCTGCGCGCTGTTTCTGGCCGGCTGCGTCCTGCAGATCGCCAGTTCGGTCGATGTTCACACCGTGAAGGTCGAAGAGCAGATGCCATACGCGCCACCGATCGTCTTCTTCCTGGTTGCCATCGCCCTGATGGCATGGTCGTTGCGGCTCGATCTGTCCTGGCGCGGCTGGCGCCGGATCGGCCTGATGACCTACCCTCTCTATCTGATCCATGATGTCGTCGGCGCGGCCATTCTCGGCGCCCTGATGCGTGCGGGAGTGCCATACCTGCTTTCGGTGGTTATCGTCGGGGCGACCACGATCGCCGCGAGCTGGCTGATTGCGATCGAGGCCGAACCGCGAGTCCGGCTTCTGCTCGACCACACCATCTTCCGCTATCGTCTCAAGGCGGCGTAACGCGCCAGCGTGTCACGCTGGTTCCAGGCTGCAAACGTCCTGCTGTGGAATGTGCGGCGCGAAGCACATGGTGCCCACGCCTTCTTGCGCGACCCGTCGCGGCTCGGTGACCTCTACGCAGGCTGCCCGATCATGGTCTGTTCGAGGGGCATTCGTGTTCGCTCACGACGGCCTCTGGCCCGGGAAAGGCCTAGCCGCGCAGGACGACGACGCTCTGCTCAATATTCGTTGCTATAGACCGGCCTCAGGTCTTTGCTTTCGTCCGCGCTTCCGACTTTTCCAGATAGTAGGACGAATATCTGTCGAAGAATTTTTCCGAGCCGCCGATCGATCCATATTTCGCCAGCTTCTTCAAATCGACCTTGTTCAGGACGACGCCGACGACCTTGTTGGCGATATAGGGTTCCGAACTCAGTATGGATTGCACCATCGCACGCGGCGTGCGCCCCCACTCGGTTACGAGCACGAAGCCGTCGGCAAGCGGAGCAAAGGCCTTGGCATCGACCACGGGGCCGAGCGGCGGCAGATCGACGATGATGTACTCGAAGGTCTCCTTGGCATTGTCGATGAAACGCCGCATTCCGGCCGACGACAGAAGCTCGCTTGTATGCGAGAAATGGCCGCGCGGGACGGCCGGGACGATCGCCAGCTTGGTCTGCCGGTCGATCTTGCCGACGGACTGCCAGGTCTGCCCGCTCACCACCGCTTCCATCAGGCCTTGCTCGGCCTCCATGCCAAGGCTGCGGCTGAGGCCGGGGTTGCGCAGGTCGCCGTCCACGAGCAGGGTTTTCGACCCGTTGGCGGCAAGCAGTCCGGCCAGATTCGCCGCCACGGTCGACTTGCCCTCGCCGGGAAGGACCGAGATCACGCCAATGACCCGGCTGCCCTGCCCTTCCATCACGACGTCGAAGGCAATTTTGGCGCTGCGAAGCGTTTCGGAAAACATCGATGCCGGCGCATCGACGCTCACCCGCATGCGCGCGCGTCTTTCAGCAGCCGACGGTGATTGGGCGGTTTTGATGTCCGCCTGACCGTCATCACGCTTGTCGTCCTTAGCGACCTTGCTGCCGATGATCGGCAGGTAGCCGAGGAATTTGAGGCCGACGCGATCGCGAACGTCCTCGCCGGTCCTGAAGAACCGTTCCCTGAATTCATTCAGGCCACCAACCCCAGCCCCCATCATCAGGCCAAGCACAAGCGAGAGTCCCAGCACTATGGACGTGCGCGGGGTTGCCGCGGACTGCGGCAGCGTCGCGTCCGAGATGACGCGGATCTTGCCGACCGGGAAGGATTGCTGCTGGGAGGCTTCCTCGTAGCGGCCAAGGAACGTCTGATAGAGCGTCGAGAGCGCCGTTGCCTTCTGCTCCAGTTCACGCAGCTTGACCTGCGACTGGTTGTCGATGGAACTCTTGCCAGCCGCTAACGCGACATTTGCGCGGAGCGCCGTCTCACGCGCGAGAGCGACTTCGTATTCGTTGCGGTAGCTTTCGGTCAACTGCTTCAGCTCGCCGAAAATCTGCGCCGATATGTCGGCCTTTTCCTTGGCAAGTGCGACCGCCTGGGGATGCTCGGCCCCGAAATTGGCTTCGATATCCTGCTGCCGCTTGGCGACAGTGAGATAGCGGGTCTTGAGCGTTGAAATGATCGAGTTGCTCGGCTGGTCGGCGGATATGGCGGCATCCCTGAATGCGTTGTCCGAACCGCTTTCGACGATCGACTTGTATTGCTGGTAGCGGGCGCTGGCGCGCGCGGTATCGGCCTGCGCCTCGATGAGCTGGCTATTGAGGTCGCCCAGTTGCTTGTCGCTGATCAACTGGCCGTCGTTGACGGCCAATCCATGTTCGGCCCTGAATTTCTCGACGGCCAGCGCCGCTGCCTGGGAACTTTCGCGAAGCTCCGTCAGCCGGCCTTGCAGCCAGACCGCCGCTCGCTCGGTCGCATCGAAGCTCGCATCGAGCTGATCCGCAAGATAGGCATCGGCATAGGCTTTGGTGATCGCGGTCGCAAGTGCGGGATCCGTCGCCTGATAGGCGATGGAGATCACATAGCTTCGACCGATGCGCTCGGCTTGCACCTCGTTTTGCAGTTTGAGGATCGCGTAATCGCGGCGTGACGAGGCAATCATCGCGTCACGCGTCGCCGGATCAAGCTGGGTAACGTCGGTGGTGCCCACGGCGGGGCTGGGACGGAAATACCGGACCATGCCGCGCACAAAACCGGCAGCCTTCGAAACCGCCGACGTCGGCGGATACAAGAAAGCGTCGTTCTGATCGAGCTTCTGCTTGTCGACGACCACCGCCGCCAGCCTTGCCGAGTGAAGAATTTCGATCTGGCTCAGAATGGCGGAGTCGGTCTGCATGCTGACCGACGCCGCCGAGACCTCGTCGACGACCTTGTTCAAACCTTCGTCGATCAGCACACGGCTCGTCGCCATGTAGGTGGGAGGCGTGGTCTGCAAATAGAGCACGCCCAGAAAAAGACCGATGGCAGCGCATGCCGCAACCACCTTTGCCTGCCTTGCTGCCATGCTGAGCAGGCGCTCGACATCGATGAAGTCGTCGGCGCTGACGGCGTCCGAACTGGGCAATGGTTTCCTCTTGTCGAGAGGAAAATTGGCATAATTCATCTTCGGTCCAATTCTAGTTTGCATCTAGAGCGGCGGTCCATCAAGTCGACCTGTGCCGCCGCTCTATTTCTTGTTTGAGCATCGGATTTTCCCAAAACAGTTCTCCACTTTTGGGTCCGATGCTCCCGTTTGCAGGCCTAAAGCAGGATCGGAAGCATCAGCACATATTCATGCGGAGTGTCTTGCGTCACCTATCCATAATGCCCCCAAAAAATGGACATTATGCGGCTTCCACCTGGCGCTCATGCGATCGGACGAACTCCTGAAGCATCTCGAAGATCGGCCCCTTCATGTCGTCACGCGCCAGCGCGAAGGCGACATTGGCCTGGATGAATCCTTCTTTCGAGCCGCAATCGAACATCCGGCCGTTGAAGGGCTGGGCGAAGAAAGCCTGGCTCTGCGCAAGGCGAACCATGGCATCGGTCAGCTGGATTTCGTTGCCGGCACCGCGCTGCTGATTGCCGAGCAGCGCAAATATCTCGGGCTGCAGGATATAGCGGCCGTTGATGTAGTAGTTCGACGGCGCATTGGCTGGAGCCGGCTTTTCGACCATGGCAGTGACCTCGAAGCCCGAGCCGACATCCGCGCCGCAGCCGACGATGCCATATTTGCTGGTCTCGGTCGGATCGCAGCGCTCGACGGCGATGACATTTCCGCCTGTCTGCGCATAGAGGTCGGCAATCTCAGCGAGACATCCACGCCCGCCAAAGGACACCATGTCCGGCAACAGCAACGCGAACGGTTCATCGCCGATGACTTCTCGGGCGCACCATACCGCGTGGCCGAGACCTTGCGGCGACTGCTGCCGGATGAAGCTCGTCGCACCGGCCACGGGAAGCAGGCTTTCGAGCGCCTGAAGCTGCGCCGTCTTGCCGGTCTGTTCCAAAGTCCCGATCAATTCTGGATGCAGGTCGAAATAATCCTCAATGACCGCCTTGTTGCGGCCCGTCACGAAGACAATGTGCTCGATGCCGGCTTCGAACGCCTCATCCACCGCATATTGCACGACAGGCCTGTCGACGACCGGCAGCATTTCCTTCGGCATCGACTTGGTCGCCGGCAGGAATCGTGTTCCAAGCCCCGCTACCGGTATGACTGCCTTCCTGACTTTCTTCATCGCTTATTCCTTCTGAGGAGATCGACTTCAACCTGTCGCAGGCCGCGAAAACTGTTTTCACCTGCCTGCACCCTTTACCTCCCCCGCACCCACGGCAAATTGCGCCGCCACCCTTCGCAGCCGGACGGCGATCGGCATGCTCATATGCCGAACCGCCGCCGGATCGCTTAGCGCCGTCCACACCGCCTTGAGCGGGGAGCGCGCCTTGATGTGCTGGACCAGCGACAGGAACGACGCCGCCTTGCGCAGGCTGCGTGTGCGTCTTGCGAAAGCGGCCTCGGCCTTTGCATCCATCGAATGGGTTCTGGCGAAAACGAGGTCGGCCTTGCGCATCGCCTCGACGTGATGAAGTTCGAGCACGCGGGAAATGGAGCCGGTCCGGATATGGTAGACATAGCCGGTCGTCGGCTCGACCACGCATTTTCCGCCTTTGGCCAGAGCACTGGCCAGCAGGATGTAATCTTCGCCGATGATCAGGCCTTCGTCATAGCGAAGCCCGTTTTCGTTCAGGAAGCGTCGCTGGAAGATCGGCTTGAGATAGCCGAGGTTGAACCTGGATTCGAAGACCACATTGCCGGCGATATAGTCGGCCAGTGAGATTTCACTTAAGCCCTCGAGATAGTCGGCCGGGAACATCGTCTCTTCGGCAACGCCGTCCTCGCGAACGACCTGGAGATTGTCGACCGCGATCTCGGCACCCGCTTTTTCGGCGCGGTCAATCATGGTGCAGATCCGCCCGGGATAGACGGCGTCGTCGGAATCGAGGACCGCGACCCACCGGCCACGGGCAAGCTCAAGGCCGGCATTCCTGGCGCCGCCGGGGCCGCGGTTTTGCTCAAGGGCGACGACGCGCACGATGTCCTCGGGGTAGGATCGCGCCAGATCGAGCGTCCGGTCGCGTGACTGGTCGTCGACGACGATCACCTCAACGCTGACATCGCGCTGGGCGATGGCGCTGGCGATCGCCCGCTCGATGGTCAGCTCCGCATTGTAGGCGGCAATGACAAAGGTGACGTCAGGCTGCACGCTTGCCCCCTTCCTGCGGCGTGGGCAGGCCGTATTGGCGGATTTCACGCACGCCGACGAGACCGCTCACAACGCCGACATGCATAATGCCGCGAAGCACGCTGCGGTTCCTGCGCACGGGATTGATGGCGACCGGGATTGCCGATGCGAAACAGTAGACCGCCTTTGCCGAGGCAAGGCCGACTTGCCTGACCAGCGCGAGGCCACTCGCGTCGCGCCCCAGGAGGTGCCCATGCGTCTGCCCGACACGAAACCGGCGGCGACGGAGCCAGTCGAAAGCGGCCCTGGCGCGCGGCACCACTTCATCGACCCAGGCCTGCGGCGAAAAGGCTATGCGACCGCCGGCCCTGACCATATGGTCGAAGTATTCGGTGTCCTCGCCGCCGGTCTGGCCACGCGCGAGGCTGAACCGCCGGCCGCGGAGGCAGTCGGCGCCCATCCTGAGCAGGACATTGCAGGTGTAGCCGGTGCGGATCTCGCCGCCCACCCAGACGGGCAGGGTGGAGTGGAAATCGCCTCGGCGCATCCAGTCGGGCGCGTCCGGCCGATAGCGCGCCCGCACCGGCCCGAGCACGGCGGCAGCACCACTCACTTCCGCCGTAGCAACCAATTCGGCGAGCCATCTCGACGATGCCGTTTCGTCATCGTCGAGGAAGGCGACGAAATCCGCCGTGCTGGCGTCGAGGCAGGCGTTGCGGGCGATCGAGATGTTGCGCGCCGGGCAATGACGGTAGCTGATCGGCAGCTTCAGCGTCTCCGCCAGCGTCGCCACCAGCAGCTCGGCCGTCGGGCCGTCATCATTGTCGGCGACGATGACGCGGATGTCGAATCCCGAAGGCACCTCCAGGGCGGCTATGGAGCGAAGCGTGTCGGCAAGCTCCGGCCGCCGAAACGTGCAGACGCAAATGTCGATGCTGCGGTTTTTGCTGCGGTTTTTCTCGGCCACACCCATCACGCTACCCTCCTACGCTGCGATCGCGGTCCAAGCAGTTGCAGCCAAAAGCCGACTGACCAGCCGAAATGCATGACCATCGCCGAAATCCCGGCAAGCGCACTGTCCGGATTGCGCTGGCTGATGGCGGTCCACACGCCATAGCCGAGGCAAACCGACGCCCACACCAGAAGTGGCACGACCGCCAGCCAATGCACGAAGAAAAAGGCAGAGAGAAGGACGACAGGGAACACCAGAAGCGGAACCATCTGCCGGACCTTCGGTATCATGCGATGCTTGAGAACGTTCTTTGCGCGGCCGCGGCCATAGCCGAGATACTGGAAATACAGGCCGGCGAGCGACGCGCGCGGATAATAGATCATTTGCGTCTTGCCGCTCATCCAGATCCGGTAACCGGCCTGACGCAGCCGGTAGTCGAGCTCCGCATCCTCGTTGTGGCTGAATGTCTCGTCATACCCGCCCACCGCCTTGAAGGCCGATATCCGCATCAGCGCATGGTGGCCGTGATCGACCCACTCGCCCACTGAGAGATGCCGGTGCTTGGAGCCGCCGGTGCCGAGCTTGGAATTCTGTGCAGCCGCCACCGCTTTCTGCACCGTGCCGCTGCCGCTGGTCAGCATGGAGACGACGACCGAATCGGCGCCGGTGGCCAGCGCCTCCTCGACCAGCCGATCGCAATAATCCGGGGGATAGCCGCCATGCGCGTCGATGCGAATGAGATATTCAGCCCCCTCGCCGTAACTTGCGACAGCGAGATTGATCGCCGCGCTCTGGAGGCGCTTTTCATTGTGAAGAAGGATGATCCGCGGATCCTTCCCGGCAATCTCCTCGACGATCGCCTTTGTGCCATCCGTGCTGCCGCCATCGGCAACGACGATCCTGGCGTCGAGCCTCTCGGCCGCCGGTCGAAGCTCATGAACAAGGGCACCGATGTGAGCCGCTTCGTTCAGGCACGGAATCACGATCAGGCTGGGCGCAAGCTTTTCGGTTGGCGTCATCGGCCCATATCCATCCCTCGCCATCCTAGGCAAGTGCCTGGGCAGCATACGGATTCTGCACAACCGTCAACCCGCGAAGCTTCTCGACGAGCGCCCGGCAATCGCTGCGATCGTGGCTCCAGGTTCGCGGATTGCGGGCAAGAACACGCGCCCGCAATTTCCCGAAACGATGCTCGTCCATATCCCCAAGGGCGGCTTCGAGTGCCTCCGGCGTGGCTTGAGGCAAAAGAACGCCTATACCCTGCCGGTCGAGAAACCGGCCGGTTTCGGTGTTGCCCATCGAGATCGGCACGGCGCCGAAGCGGCAGCCCTCGTAGAGGCGGTTGGGCAGCAGCCATTCGGAATTGAGCCCCTGCTCGAAAAAGTCGATAGCCCAGGAAAAATGAACCTCGCGATAGATCGTCGCCATATCTTCGGGGTTCCGATAGGGCCCGCCAAACGAAAGCCAGGGCTCGGCTTCGACAAAACCGTGAAAATCCGGAAATTCGGAAAGCGCCGGGCGGCCTCTGAGGATGATTTCGAAGCGACCGTCGAGCCGGCGAGAAAATTCGGCCAGGAGCTCCAGGGAGCGGCGGCACCGGAGTGCACCGAACCAGCCGATCCGCCAAGGCGGAGCGACGGGATCATCCGCCCCTATGCGATCATCCAGCGCAACCGCGGCAGGCTCGAAATATTTGTTTTCGAGCAGTTCGACCGGCGCGGCAATCTGCCCGAACGGCTTGAAATAGTTGGCGATGAAGGCCGGCGAACTGGTCACCAGCAGCTTTACATCCCTGGCCAGATAGCGCTCCGCACCGCGCATCGCCTTGCCGAGAAAGTCGTCGCGGAGCAGCAGGCGATGGATGTCGAGACACTCGTAGACGATCGGCACCGTCGCCTGGAACGCCGATCTGGCACGACGGGCAAGCGCCAGCATTTCCAGATTGCGCGCGATGATAAGGTCGGGTCTTGGCATCGACCCGAGTTTGGAGCCGATCGAGACCGCCGCCTTTGTGACTGCTGCCAGCCGCTGGGCGAATCGGCCGTCGCGCGTCGCGCCAAGGTCGATCGGGCGCAAGCCTTCGACGTCGGTGACCGGGCTTGCCGTCCGACGGAAGCCCGCCAGTGTAACCTGGGCGCCGCCTGCCTTAAGCATTATGATCCGCCGGCGCACGGCCGGGTCGGAGACGTCGTGTACCAAGTACAAGACATGCAGCATGAAAACTCGACCGCTGTTGGCCCGCCCACAAGAATCCTAGTACAGCTCGTGCTGCATCGCAACATTTTTGGTGCAGCGTAGCAAAAATCCACGTTTTTTGTTGCGCTGCAAAATCGATGGGGTAATCTCGCTCTGCTTGGGCCGCATGGACCGCGCGTCGCCTGCCAATGGGCTGCGCGCCAACAATCACGACGCGAGGACTATCCTTGGCGTGCAGCATTTTCGGCCAATCCGCCCGCAATCCGCCCCCTTTTGGCACCCGTTGGGGAACCACGGGACCTACTCACGAAATGAGGTCATTCCATGAAGATCGCGGTTGAAAACACTGTCTGCCTGAATACCGGGGATGCAGCGATTCTCCTGGCGATCCGCCATGTTTTCAAGACGATCGTGCAAGACGACATCCAGTTCTACGTCTTCGACAGCCAGCCGGAGGTGGCGGCGAGGCTCTACACGAAGAAAGAGTATCCTGATCTCGAATTCCACAAGCTGCTGTCGGAATCGCTGTTCCGCTACAAATACGGCAGCGGGCTGAAGAACCTGTTCAAGCCGACCTACAATCGGCTCGTACTCAATGCCCTGCGGCGGTTCGGCACCGGCGGCGTTCTCCGGAGTTTTTTCAGCCCAAGCAATCGCCGTGGTCTCGAGATCTACAAAGACGCCGACCTCGTGGTCACGACAGGCGGAACCTATCTCGTCGAGACCTACAATCTAGAGCGGCGGCTCAATCAATTCCGAATCGACGCGATTCTGGGCAAGGATCCGGTCTTCTTCACGCAATCGCTTGGCCCGTTCAACAAAAGTTACAATCGCCAGGAGTTGAGCCCGATCTTCGACCGGAGCCCGCTCATCTTGCTGCGCGACGAGCGTTCGAGAAACCACATTGTGGACATGGTGAAAGACCCCGGCAAATGCCACGTGGTGGCCGACGCCGTCTTTGCCCTGGCCGATACCGACAGGATCGGAAATTTTCTAGCCTCCGGCCGGTCGGCAGCGGTCACCGGCCGAGTCGCCATTTCCGTGCGCCACTGGAACTATGTCAGCGACGGCGAGGGCGGCATGCGCCGCTACATCGACTCGATCCGCGAGATTGCGACCATCCTTGTCAGGGAGCACGCCAAGGAGGTCACCTTCGTCTCCACCTGCCAGGGCGTGCCGGAATACGCCCATGATGATTCCAAGACGGCGCGGGCGATCGTTGCCGAGCTCGATCCGGAGATCGCCAAGCATGTCAGCGTGGATGCTTCGTTCCACACGCCGGAGCAATTGATGGCCCTGGTGAAAGGCTTCGATTTCGTCGTCGCAACGCGCATGCACATGATGATCATGTCGCTCTGCGTCGGCACGCCGGTGCTGCCGATCGCCTATGAATTCAAGACCAAGGAACTCGCCAAGCGGATCGGCGTCGCCGACCTGCTGCTCGACATCGACACGGTGACGCCCGAGGAAGCGAGCGAGAAGCTCGGCAGACTTACCGCGAATCTCGACCTCTATCGCAGGACGAGCCTTCAGGCAGTGCTTGAGGAGCATGCGTCGGCGATGTCGGCAGGTGAGCTTTTGAGACCGGTAATCGCTGGCCTAGCGGGCGTTGCGCATGGCGCTGGAAAGCGTGGTGAACAGGGCGCTGCGCGACTGGCGCAGGGCAAGCATGAGGATCAGGCCAATCGAATAATTGAGGGCAACCGCCAAGACCACCGCGAGCAGGTCTGACTGGCCGGTCAGCGATGCCGGCAGCCATCGGTACACGGACCAGGCAAGCAGCGACGACAGGATGAAAAGCCCCTGCATGATCAGGAAGTCGGCTGCGGTCACCGGGCCGACCCGGTGGACCAGAACGGCAAGCACTGGGACGCGCAACACATAGCCGCTGATTGCGTAGGCAGCCGCGACGCCGACGGCGCCCCAGTGCAATCCGATGATGAAGGCGGCGACCGTCGTCAGCGACGAGTAGATGCCCCAGTGGAACATGGTCTTGGTCTTGCCCTGGCAGATGAAGATCCATCCGGTGGTGCTTGAAACGGACTGGATCAGGCTGGCGATGCCCAGCCAGGCGAAAATCGGCGCCACCGCTGTCCAGCGCTCGCCGAAGAGAAGCCCCACCACCTGGTCCGACGTCAGCGTCAGCGCCGCGATGCCGGGCATGGTGACGGCCGCCAGCATCCAGTTGGTTCGCACATAGATGTCGCGAAACCGCGCCTTGTCCTCATGAATGCGGCTCAGCAGCGGCACCATCACGCGTGTCAGCGGCTGGTTGATGTTCTGCAGCGGAAACAGCAGGAGCTTGTAAGCGCGGTCATAATAACCGAGCTCGACCGGGCCAGAATATTTTCCGATCAGAATGTTGTCGAGATTGCGCGAGAAGAAGTTGGCCAGATTGAAGCCGGTGAGATTGGCGCCGAAAGACAATATGTCGGTATCGACCTTCAGGTCCGGCCGCGACGGCGTCCAGCGCGCTACCTGCCATGCCGCCGACAGCGCGACAACGGCAGAAACCGCCGGGCCGATGACCAACGACCAATAGCCCAGCCCCGCATAGGCCGCGACTGCGGTAGTCGCGAGTCCGGCAGCGGCGGTAATCACGTCATTCACCGCGAGCTGGCCAAAGCGCAAATGACGGTTCATCAGCGCCAGCGGCACCGCGGCGAGGCTGCCAAGAAGCAGCGGCACGGCAGAGCCGATGGTAATCCCGACCATACGTTGATCGCCATAGAAGGCAGCGATGGCGGGCGCCAGGCATGCCACCACCACGGCACTGCCCAGCCCAACCAGCGCGCTGATCCAGAATACCTGGTTGAGCTGCTCTGCGCTGATATCCTTGCGCTGGACCACAGCCTGCTGGAGGCCAAGGTTCTGAAGCAGCCCGACAAAAGCCACGATCGGCGCGACGGAAGCCACCAGGCCGAAATCCTCCGGGACAAGCAGACGGGCAAGCACAATCACGGAGAGAAACTGGATCGCCATCTTGAAGCCTTGCGCGCCGATCGTCACCACGCCGCCGCGCAGGGCGACGCGACCGAACTGGGGGGGCGGGTTGGCGTTCATGCCGGGTGCCTGGCTTCGGCCAGCTGCGTGACGATCTGTGCAAAACGCTCGTTAAGCGCGTCCGCGTTGAAATCCTGCTCGATCTTGCGGCGCGCCGCACGTGCGATGCGCTCGCATTTCTCCGGGTTCTCGGACACCCAGACAAGCTTGCGGGCCAACGCCGCAACGTCTCGCTCCGGTGCGAGGAAGCCTGTCTCCTGATCCTCGATCAGCTCGGGGATGCCCGAGTGATAGGTGCTGACCACGATCAGCCCGGCGGCCATAGCTTCCATCAGCGCCACCGGAATACCCTCGAGATCGCCGTCCTGCGCAGCAACGCTGGGCAGCAGGAATACATGGGCATCGCGCAGGCGCTGCTTGACCTCGGCGTGCGGGCGCGGCCCGAGGAAAGTCACCCGGTCGGCAATGCCGAGATTTAAGGCGAGCTTCTTCAACTCCTCCAGCAATTCGCCGCCGCCAATCACCGAATAGACCCAGTCGCGCCGCGGCAGGCTGGCGAGGGCGCGAAGGGCGAATTCGATGCCCTTCTTTTCGGTCAGCCGGCAGACGGAGATGAAGGACAGCGTGTCCTGGTCCCAGGAACGCCAGTGGTAGTCGATCTCACCCGGCCGCACGCCCATATGGTGGACCCTGACCTGCGCGGGCGACGCGCCGACCCCGATCAGGGTGTCGCGGAAAAACGCATTCACCGGCAGTTGGAGAGCGCCCTTTTCGAAGACGACCTTGTAGCGCGTGAGCGTGTTGTCATGCAGCGGTTCGCCGACATCGCGGCCGTGGAATATGGTCACCAGCGGAGCTGAAATCCTGCCTCGTTTCATGGCGCGGGCGACGCGCATGCCGTTATTGCCGAAATGCGCGACGATCACGTCGGCGTTCTGCAGCTTGCGCGCAAAGGCGATGTCGATAGCGGTCGAGAGTTTATCCCAGAACCTGCCGGACCATCTCCTCAGCGTCGGGCGAAAGCGCCCCAGGCCGCCCCACCAGCAGACGACCTTCCCAGGCAGCGCCTGCCAGCGGCGATCGTCGATGTTGCGATCCTTGCCGAAGGACGTCTCGTTGCAGACGACGCCGACTTGCATCCCGCGCTCAAGGCATCCGGCTATCTGGTCGAGGACGAATGTCTCCGACAAAGAGGGGAATTTATCAACTACGAAGCAAATCTTCATTGAGTGGACGATCTTTCGAGGCCGGTCGGCGATCTGCTCGCGCGGATAGAGGCTGACGCCCGTCGCCGTCGTGCGAGGCGCCTCAAGCGTCTGGTGTTGTGGGTGTCGTTGTCCCAAAGCCATCCCCTTGGGTCAGGCGCAAAGGCAGGCTTCTGGGCAACGTGTATGCTCTTGGGCGAAATGCATCAGGCGGCACGATCCAGCGCGCCTTGCCTGGCGTTGTCGAGAACACCGAGGAAGGTCGCGAACTGGCTGTCGGGGTTCATTTGCGGTCGCTCCGAAAACAGCTGCGCCGCCGCCGACAGCTTGTCGTAATCGGCCTTGTCGCTCCATAGCCGCCTGACCGCCGCGACCCAGTCGTCGAGCGGTGCGTCATAGTCGAGCACCACGCCGCCGGCGCCAATCGCTTCCGGCAGACCGCCGCGCCGGGACCCGACGACCGGAATACCGCTGCAATGGGCCTCGGATGCCACCCGCCCCCAGGCCTCTTCCCATTTGCTCGGCGCCAGCAGGATCTTCGTGCGGCCATAGACCGTCTTCATGTCGCTGGTGCGGCTTTCCAGCCTGACGTTGCGCAGCGGAGCGATGGTCTGTTCGATCTGCGCCCGGTGGTCGTCGTCGAGCTTCCAGCTTTCGACGAACAGGAACGCGATTTCGGGGCACTGGCCGGCAATACGCACGGCGAGTTCGAACCCTTTTTCATTGTAGGGGTTGATCAGCGTGACGAATTCCCCGGTCGTCGGCGTGCTGTAGAGCCCGGGATTGATGGTCGGCGGGATCACCGTCGAATCGATTCCGAACTTTTCCTTATAGGTGCGCGCGGTGAATTCGGAATTGGCGATATAAAGCGCCGAATGCAATTCGCGCAGGTCGCCGGCCAGTTCGTGGAATTCGACGTTTCGCAGATAGACCACCAGCGGCACGCCGAGCGCCTGCAGCGCTTTTCCGATCGGCACCGATTTGTGGCACTGCACGACGGCGACATCGGGGTTGAGCCGTTCGACGGCAAAGCGCGCCGCTTCCCAGGGAAACCACGCCCGCACCACCGGGTAACCGGGGTAGCTGTCGATGACCGCACGCTGGCGAAGTAGCTTCATCTTGGCGCGCGCCTTGAAGCCGAACATGCCATCACCGAACAGCGCCGCCAGAACTGAGGCGTCATGACCATGCTCGCGCAACTGCTCGACCAGATGGTGCGTGCTCGACTGAACGCCACCGCTGAACTGCGGCGTGTAGCCATTGCCGCCTGCAAACAGAACTTTCATGGACCTGGCTCCTTGCTGGACAGCCCTATCGTCACGCCGCCATTCTGCCGATGCTGTGATATTCGATGCCGTAGCGAGCGATGACCTTCGGGTCGTAGAGATTTCGGCCGTCGAAGATGATCGGCGTGATCAGCGCATCCTTCATCGCGTCGAATGACGGCGCCTGGAAGTTCTTCCACTCGGTGGCGATCATGAGCGCATCGGCGCCACGCAGCGCTGCCTCCTTGGTCCCGCACAACAGCAGATCTTCGCGCAGTCCATAGATGGCCTGGCATTCCTGCATCGCCTCGGGATCGTAAGCCTGCACTTTCGCACCGGCCTTCCAGAGCGCTTCCATCAAGACACGCGCAGGCGCCTCGCGCATGTCATCGGTATTGGGCTTGAAAGCCAAGCCCCAAAGCGCAAAGGTCTTGCCCTTCAGATTGCCCTTGAAATAGCGGTTCACCTTGTCGAACAGGACCGACTTCTGGTCGTTGTTGCGTTCCTCGACCGCGCGCAGCAGCTTGGCATCGAACTTGACGCCTTCGGCGGTCTTGATCAGGGCGCGCACGTCCTTGGGGAAGCATGAGCCGCCATAGCCGAGGCCAGGATAGATGAAGTGGTATCCGATGCGCGGATCGCTGCCGATCCCCTTGCGGACCTCCTCGATGTCGGCACCCAGTTCCTCGGCCAGGTTGGCCATTTCGTTCATGAAGCTGATCTTGGTCGCCAGCATGCAATTGGCGGCATATTTGGTGAACTCGGCGCTGCGCACATCCATCACGATCATCTTCTCGTGGTTGCGGTTGAATGGAGCGTAAAGCTCACGCATCACCGCCTCGGTATCCTCACTGCCGGTGCCGACGATGATGCGGTCGGGCTTCATGCAGTCGGCCACCGCGGAGCCTTCCTTGAGGAATTCCGGATTGGAGGCGACGTCGAAAGTCAGATCCTCGCGGCCCCGCGCCTTCAGCGTCGCGGCGATCCTGGCCTTTATCTTTTCGCAGGTGCCGACCGGCACGGTCGACTTCCCGACGACGATCTTGGGCGCGTCCATCTCCCGGCCGATGGCCTCGGCAACGGCCAGCACATATTTGAGGTCGGCAGAACCATCCTCGCCCGGAGGCGTGCCGACAGCGATCATCTGGATCTGGCCATGCTTGACGGCGGCCGCGGCATCGGTGGTGAACTTGATGCGGCCGGCCGCGTGGTTCTCCTTGACGAGGTTTTCGAGCCCGGGCTCGAAAATCGGGATGAGGCCCTGATTGAGCCGCTCGACCTTTTTCACGTCGATGTCGACGCACACCACCTGGTGTCCGACTTCGGCAAGCACCGCCGCCTGCACGAGACCCACATAGCCAATTCCAAAGACCGTCAAATTCATTTGGTTTCATTCCTGTTCTAGACTTCGGAGCGCTTTCGGTCCGGCCGGTTCAGATTAGTCTTTACTTTATGCTGCATGCCAGCGATTCCGGAAACTGGCACGGCTGGCCGAGCGCCGTGAAGGCGACGCGATCCACTTGCATGGTGAGTTTGCGGCCCGGATCCGAAAACGGCCCCATCCATTCCTTCAACGTGTCGCTGCCCCACAGGCTGAAGAATATCTTTTGCGCATGAGTGGGCAGCTTTGCCGGATCTTTGATCGTGTTCACCAGTTGGCCGTTGACGTACCAGCGCAGCCTGTCCTTCTCCCAGACGAAGGCGTAGTCGTTAAAAGCCTTGTCAGTACCGCCAGCTACATCCACCAATTTCTCGTTCTTGCCCTTGCCGGCTATGTAGGCGTTGACCTGCACCTTGGAGGTGTCCTTCGTCAGCACCTCGAAGTCGATTTCGTCATGCGGCTGCTTGTCAGTGGGGCCGATGTAGGTGAAGAAGGCGGCATTGATGCCGGAGCCCGCATCGGTTTTCATCCGCGCCTCATAGGTGCCATAGCCGAAGCGCTGCTTGGTCTGGACCTCGCCGCAGGCAAAGTCGCGATCCTTTAGCTTCCGCTTTTCGAAACCGAGCGTCAGCATGCCGTCGGAAAGCCGGACCTGGCTTTTGGACCAGGTGCAGTTCTGGTGCTTGCCGTTCGTCCAGCCGTCGGCAATGTACCAACGCGCACGATCGAAGCTGGTGAAATCGTCGACGAACGATGGCGCAGTCGGGATGTCCTGCGAATGGGAAGGGGTCGGGCCTGCAACCAGGCTGCCGAGTGCGAGCAGCAGAAACGCGCCGCCCGAACATAGCTGCCTCAGGTTCCCTTGCCTGATCGAGCGCGTGAGCGGCCTGCCGCCGGTTGCTCGGGTGGACGTGCTTTTCGGATCCGCGTTCATACCAAACTCACCTTTGTGCTGCGCCCCCAACCCAAAGTCGACGTTCAAACCATGACGAAACGAGCTGACCTTGACCTTCTGCCAGTACCTTCCTTGTGCTGCTGCCTCTTTACTTGCCCAGTGACACCACACCTCCTGCCTGTGGGCCCACCCAGGGATCTCGAAGTTCACCCTGTGCCGGCGGCCGGCTTGGCGGTCGAGCTACGCTGGGCGCTTTCGTCGAAGATTGCATCCAGCGAATGACGGAGATCCTTCATCAGTTCGTTCTGGCGTGCGAGCGCCGCGATGCGTCGCTCGTAATTCAGGATCGACTTCGTCAGGTCGCTCACCTCGGAGGATCTGCTGGAGGAGGCCGCACCATTTTCCATCGCCTCGACCAGGAAGGCCGCGTTGGTGGCCTTTGCCCGGTAGCGATTCTCGAGGCCGTTTTTCTCCGCCTCGACCTCGGCTGCGATCTGGTCAAGCAGCTTTGCCAGGCGGTCAAGGCGCGAGATGTCGGTCTGCCTGTCTCGAGCCGGATCCCTTGATCTGAAGCCAAATATCGAGGCCATGCGCTCAGTTTCCTGTCATAGCCGGCCTTTAGGCTATCCCTGCGTCCGGCCGGGCCAAAAAGTCTTGTCGCATCGTCCAGCTCCTCTGACAGGCATTTTTCGGACCGATTCAAACAGCCTATCAAAATTGCTGCACCGCAACATACATGCCATCCCAAAAGCGAGTAGGCAACCACCTAGTGCGGCGAAACGGAAATTCGCATCACTTTGAGGCAGGGTAAGGACCTGTTGACATGATCGGCATGGCGCCGGTTGCGGACAGCTCAAGGCTCGCCGACCGGGCTGGTTGCGGCCATGAGAAAGCGCAGCGGCGGCACAGGCTGCCTAGAGGCAAAGCCGGCGCGGCGAAACAGCGCATCCAGCTTGTCGGCGGCCACGCCGCGAAGGATGGGGATGAGGTTGGATTGGCTGGCCAGGGCGTAGGCCGCAGCCGATGTCAGCCCCTGCTCGTTCTTCACGTCGAGGAAGTTTCGCAACCGATATTTGTCGCGGACCTGCCGTTCGTGCCTTCTGAGCACGGCCTTAGAACCTTCCGGCAAACTGTCGATCGCCAGCAGCGCCAGATCCGCGTCTGCCAGACGCTTGAGATCCTGCGTCTTGTGCTGACCGCTCAGCGAATCCGCGCGAACGATCGCGCCATAGCCGCAGGACCTGATGACCTTGAAGCGCGCCCCGCAAGCAACCGCGCGCGCATAGAGTTCATAGTCTTCGCCCAGCCGCAGGTTTTCGTCATAACGCAGCCCATGCCGGTCGAGAAAAGCGCGGCTGATCACCGGTTTGAGGAAGCCCAACTCACCTCTCTGCACACGGCGACTGGAGATATTGCCTTCGATGAAACGCTCGAAATCGAGAAATTCCGGATCGGCCGAAAACCGCGGAGCGGTGATTTTCGAGACATCGGTGGCCGCATCGTCCCTGATCATCATGATGTTGTCCGCAGCGAAATCCCAATCGGCGCTGGCGAACAACTCGCGAAATCTGCCCTCGAGAAAAAAATCGTCGGCGTCCAGAACGCCGATGAACGGCGATTTGGAGCTGGCGATCGCGGCGTTGCGGGCGAAGGAGGGACCGCCGTTGACGTCGAGCCGGATGACGGAAAGCTTGCCGCTGCCATCGTCTGCCGCCCGAGCGACTTTCGCGGTGTCGTCGGTGGAGGCGTCATCGACGACGACGACCTCCGCCACCTCCGGCTCGCGCAATGCCGATGCGATGGCAACCGGGATTGTCCGCGCCGCGTTGCGGGCAGCGATGATCACGCAGACCTGGGGTTCTGTCGTCAATTCGCCTCTCGACTGCACGGTAGCTCCGATTTCCTCGCTGGTTCCCGGTTGAATGGCCAATACAGCTCTCGTCCTCACTGACTGTCCGGCCGTTAAAAAGCGCCAGCCAGCGCTTATGCTGCAAGTGCGAAGCAAAGCATCGTCAAAATCATTCGCCCCGTCCAGTCTTTCCTGTCGGTATCGTCATGGCGCAAATCGATGGGCCGTGAAATGCCCGCGGATCGACGGACCGCTTCGCAAACCGTCCCTGCTCACTCTGGATGGAGCCGCCAGCGCGCTTGAATCGCTGATCACCAGTCGATCGACAGAATTTAGGCAATATTAGGGGTCGAGGCTGAAGAAAAATCCGGAAGCCGGTTGTCCAGGATGCTGTCGGGCGAGCAGTCCGCCAGGAACCCGGCCGACGCTACCTGCCGTCAGGTCAGTGGAGGCTTCTCCTGGCACTGAACTTCTCGCCATCGGCCGCTTCGGCCGAACTCAGCTTTCGTTCGGCATCGCGAATCTTATCAGCCGACGTCGGGGTATTTCTGGCAACCATGACGAAAACCAGCAGAAAGTAGCCCAGCTGGATGACAATGGCGCAGGCTATAGCGCGAAAAAGCGCTGTGCCAAGCGAAGCGCCGTCGAGATAAGACCAGGCGACCACGATCGCCAGAGCGAAAATCATGCCGACAATGAATTTTGGTAGCGACATACCCGACAGCCCGTCACCTGCTCGGGCAAAAATCGATGATTGACCCACCCCGAGCCTCCCTTCGCCATGCGAGCTTGTTGAGGCCACTCGCTTTCTTTTGGCCGGTTGCTTCCGGCCTTCTCACGCTGTCCATACTCTGACAGAAACAATTTGCAACTCTATTAAGATGGGCAATAGCGGGCAAGGCCAACGGCAAATTATTTTGGATAAGTTCGCGGGATCGACTCCGCCATGTTGCGATGCACACATCGGCGTCACGACCAATCACCCCGGCATGGACTCACATCAGTAAGAGCCACAATATTAATCAGTATTTTACTTTAAAATCCCTCTATATGTTACAAATCTACAGAGCGATAATGCTCAAGGACGAGGCACAAAGAGCGAATCGCCCAAAATCAGCCTCAAAAAAGCACTAGATTTTTCAAGGTTGCCCATAATTTGTCACAAACGCGCCATAAAGGTCAAAATTTGTGCAGGATCGGTTTATCATTTAGTCAATTCATGACGTGATTATTTCAGGCGCTCAAGGAATTGTGTGTTGCGATGCAGCATTTTTTTGATATTGTGTGGTAAACCATCCGTTCAACGTATGGAGTTTACGCATGAGGGACGTAGCCAAGCCGGCCAACGCGGATTTTCCGCAGGCCGGTATCGACTTTCCACCAATCGGCGGCCTGCTCAAACGCAGCTTCGATATTGCCGGTTCACTGATTGGCCTGGTTGCTCTCAGTCCGCTGTTTGTGATGGTCGCGCTGCTTGTCAAATTATCCGACGGCGGGCCGATTTTCTACGGTCACAGCCGGATCGGTCGGGGAGGACGGATTTTCCCGTGCCTCAAGTTTCGCACCATGGTTCAGGATGGCGAACGGGTGCTGGCGGCATATCTTGCCGCCAACCCGGAAGCCAACGCCGAATGGGTAGCCACCCGCAAGCTCAAGAACGATCCGCGCGTCACGCGCGTCGGGGCCGTGCTGAGGAAGCTCAGCCTCGATGAACTGCCGCAGATCATCAACATCCTTCAGGGTGACATGAGTCTTGTCGGTCCTCGCCCCGTCGTGCGCGACGAGCTTGAGATCTACGGCAGTTCGGCCGTCTATTACCTGAAATCGCGCCCCGGCCTGACCGGGCTTTGGCAGGTCAGCGGCCGCAACGACGTTTCCTATGACAGCCGCGTCGCATTCGATCGCCACTATGTCGAAAACTGGTCACTGTTCGAGGATATTCGCATCATCATCAAGACCGTGCCTGCCGTCTGGATGTCGCGGGGCTGCTACTGACCGGCCGGGAGCCGGTTCTGTGTGGAGGAGTGACAGTCCACGCGCCAAACATTCTGCAGCAAGTTTCATCGGGCGGGGCTAAAACGGATCGGAAAACGTTCAGTTGAAAACAAATACCTTCGAAACCCCCTGCGCCGGCAATCGCATGCGGCGGATGCGGCTTATGACCACTTGCCTCGCGCTGGCGCTCACCATTCCCCAACTCGCCGCCGCCGATGAGTACCGCCTTGGATCGCAGGACAAGCTGACCATCCGCGTGGCCGAATGGCAGACCGTTGAAGGCACGTTCCGCGACTGGACGGCCGTCAATGGAGAGTACACAGTCGGCCCGGCCGGAACATTGTCCGTGCCGTTCGTCGGCGAAATGCCGGCATCCGGCAAGACCACATCCGAGATCGCGGCAGCGATCGGCCAGGCGCTCCAGCGCAAGCTCGCTCTGGCGGACCGGCCGGAAGCCTCCGTCGAAATGGCGCAGTACAGGCCGTTCTACATTTCCGGGGAGGTCCAGACGCCTGGCCAGTATCCTTACGTGCCTGATCTGACCGTCCTGAGGGCGATGAGCATCGCCGGCGGTGTCCGGCGGGCCCCCGAAGGACAGCGGTACGATCGCGACATGATCAATGCCAAGGGCGATTTTGACGTTCTCCAAGACCAACGGGTCCGGCTGATCGTCAGGCGGGCACGCATCGAAGCGGAGATCGCGGACAAGCCGTCATTCGACGTGCCTAAGGAGGTGGCCAACGATCCGAACCTGGCAAGCATCGTTGCCGACGAGATGGCGATCCTGACGGCTGATCAAAAGAAGCTCAAACTGCGCCTTCAGGCGCTCGACGATTTGAAGAAGCTGCTGCAGAGCGAGATCGATTCGCTGCAGAAAAAGATCGTCAACCAGCAGCGGCAGGTCGACCTCGCAAAGGAACAGCTCAGCGGTATCGGTTCGCTGGCGCAGAAAGGCCTTGTCGTCAACACGCGGGTTCTGACTTCGCAACAAACGATCGCCGACCTAGAAGGCCAGATCCTGGATTACGACACGGCCATCCTTACCGCCAAGCAGTCGATCAGCAAGGCCAACCAGGATGCCATCGACCTGGAAAATACCCAGAATGCGAGCCTCGCCGCCGATCGGCAACAGGTAGAAGCCGATCTCAGTGCGACGATGCTCAAGATGAACATGCAAACCGGACTGATGGCCGAAGCCATGGCGGGGGACCCGGCGTTGCAACGCTATCGCGACGGCGAAGAGCCAACGATGTCGTTTGCCCTGGTTCGGGTGGTCGACGGCAAGACCAGCGAAATCGCCGCCAGCGAAGACACGCCCGTGCTGCCAGGGGACGTGATCAAGGTGAAGCTGGCGCCAATGGCTAGCCAATAGACCTTCAAGCGATCGAATACCCAAACATCAGCTGACGCTCAAAGGGAGCGTCATGCCAAGGCCGTCCGCATAGATGCACGCTCCTCAGCGAGGAGTGGCTATGTTTGACGCCATTTTTAACAGACGAAAATCACGGCGACCTCCAGCGTTTTCTTAGCTCTTTGCGGTTTCTGGGTCCGCGAGGCTGGCCGCAGTCCACCGAGGACGAGCGACGGGCACCCTCACCAGCTTGAAGTAGCTGTAGTACAGGAGGAAGGAGCCCATGATGTAGGGGTTGAGGGTCTCGACCTCGACGAAGGACCGGATGAACAGAAGCACCATCACGCCGGCAAGAATCACAGACTCGGCTTGCCACGTCCTGAATATCAGCGCCGATATGTGGCCCCACAGCGTGCGCACGATGATCAGCGAAATCAGCGTCGCCCCGACATAGCCAAGCTCGACGAGGGCTTCAATATAGGTGTTGTGGAAGTGGAAGCCGCTTCGGGCCGTGATGTAGAATTCGTTCCAAAGCCGCTCGGCCTCGGCGAAACCCTGCACCCAATAGGCCGCATAGCCGACGCCGAGGATCGGCGCTTGCTGCGCCGCATTCCAACCCTGGTCCCAGAGATAGGTCCGTCCGGTGAGCGTGGAATCCTTTCCGAAGACGCCAAGGACGAAATCCAGAAGTCCCGCAAAGGCAACCGCGGTGACCGCGACCAGCCCGCATGCGCCGACCAGGAAAATCACCCGTCGGTAGCGGAGCGAAAGCTTCTTGGCCATGGCAAGCAGAGCGACCAGAGCGAGAACTGCCGGTATCGAAGCCATCGAGGTGGCCGAATGCGAAATGACCAGCAGATACGCCGACAGGACGAGGACGGGCGCCGTTAAGAAAAGGCTTATCCGGCCGCGCCTGAGAAAGGCCAGGAAGACAACGCAAAAATAGATGCCGAGGGACGCCACAAAGCCGATCTGGTTTTTGGAGCTGAATGCGCCAGTGAAATTATACGTCCCGTCGAGGACATCATAGGAATAACCCCCGACCATGAGCGAATAGAGCAGGACGAGAAACACTCCGATCAGCGAGCCTATCGTCAACGTCCGGACGCTGACGGTGCGCGCGGCGATGTAGGCACAGGCGATATGGGAGCAATACTGGATTGCCGTTCTCAACGTGATGCCGGGGGCATCCGACCAGAACACCGAGAGGCAGACGTAGACTGCAAACGCCAGCGGCAGCCACGCGCTGGAGACATGTCGCAACAGCCGCCGGTAGTCCACCAGGATGAGGGGAAGCCAGACCGCATAATAGGCCAGGATCAGGATCTGGCCGAAAACGGAGGAGTAGGAGAACGCCCAAATGGAGATGGCAACAGCAAATGTGCCATAGACCGTGCTCTTCTCCGGGTCGACCAACAGAGATTTTGGAATCTTCATCTCGGTAGCGAATTCCCGTCCATGCAGTTCAATGCCGATTCGCCGCCGCGCCATGCGCGAACGCTTCCATTGTGCAGTGCAATATAACCCATCCCCTACAGCCTGTCACCCAAATGAGGCAAAAACAGCCATAAGGCCCCGGGAGGGCGGTAGAAGGCCACGACAGGCCGTGCGGCAAGAACCCAAGCATCCCGGCCGGCTTCTGGACCAAACATTGCCGCACGGCTGGGCATCACTGTCAGCACCGTCAAGGACCATCGCCACCGTGTTTATGAGAAGCTCGGCATCACCACCGCGCGGGAACTGTTTCTGCAGTTCTTTCAGCACCGGACCGAAAAATAGCAGCCGGCATTCCTTGCATCCGTTGCAATGAATGAGGCCCTCCGCGTACGCTATGTCGGGAAAAACCAGATGATGACCGCAAGGATAATTGGCAGACGCTGGTCGTCCCGATCTGCTGGGCTGGAGCAAACGGATGGACAAACCTCGAATCTTCCTCGGCTCGTCGGGGAAGCAGAAGAAACTGCTGCAGGCGCTGACACGCGGTCTTGAAGACATCGCGCATGTGGAACCCTGGACGACATCCTTCAATCCGGGGACAACCACACTGGAGCGCCTCCTCGAGCTTACGCGTGAAGTCGACTTCGCTGCTTTTGTGTTCGCCCAGGACGACTGGACAAGCACGGCTCTGCCGGCATCGCCTGCTCCCGTATCCGCTCAAGCCTCACCGCGAGACAATGTGGTCTTCGAAGCCGGCCTTTTCGGCGGAGTCCTCGGAATGCGCCGAACATTCATCCTCCATGCCAATGGCTCCAAGCTTCCAAGCGATCTCCTCGGCCTCACCTCCGTAAGGTATGGCGAGGCGACGACCGGCGCGGAGATGAGGGCGATCAACCAAAAGCTTCGGAATGCGATCGAGAATGAAAGTCGCGTCGCCCGCATAGAGGGCTTCTGGTGGCAGTTTTCCCTGACGGAGCGCTCCGCGAGGGAGCCGTCCGCCGTGAGCCTCTTGCGTATCTCGCGAGGCCGCGATGGTGCGCTGGAGTTGGCCGGCCGCTCATGGCAAGAGAATGGCAGTCTGTCAGCCAGATACTGGAGCGAGGCGGTAAAGGAGAGAAAGGAGCCTCCCGGCATCTTCTATTTTTGGAATGGAGAACGGCCCTTGGATGCGAACGCGTCGCAGTTGTACGGGACGGGAGAGATCCGGCTGGAGTCCGCCGATCGCGCGTCCGGGTATTTCACCACACGAGCCGACACACAGCCAAAACTGAACGCCCGCACCTCCGGTGTCTATCTGCGCGCCGATCCGGAGGACTTGAGCATCCTGGACGGGCGCGACAACCAGCGACGAGTAGAGCTGATCGCGGAGCGGCTGAACCATTGGAAATCGATCAAGAACGTCTGAACCCGGTGCGTGCGGCGTAACTCCAGCTAGCCCGGCGCTCTAGCCCTGCCGTGGCTTTTCCTACCGCTTCGTGGCCAAGCATGAACCTGCTCGAAGGCGCCAATCCCGACTTGAACTTCTCTGCGGTTGACTCCACATTCGCCGCCGATTGGGAGGATGACACATGCCGATGAGTTTCGCGGGACGGTTTGCCGGACGATCGGCCGTGATCACCGGCGGCGCCTCGGGCATCGGCCTGGCTGTCGCGCAAAGAATCGTTGAAGAGGGCGGACGCGTTTGCGTCTGGGATCGTGACCCCACCCAGATCGAGCAGGCCAAGGCTGTCATTGCCGACTTGCACGGCGTGACTGTCGACGTCGCCGATCCCGTAGCGGTCGAACAGACTGCCGGGCAGACGATCGATGCCCTTGGCGCGGTCGATATCCTGGTCACCAGTGCGGCCATCACCGGACCGAACATGACGACCTGGGACTATTCGGTGGAGGATTGGCGCCGGGTCATCGACATCAACATCAACGGCGTCTTCTTCTGCAACAAGGCGCTTGTTCCGCACATGCTCGAGCGCAATTATGGCAGGATCGTCAACATCGCTTCGATCGCCGGCAAGGAGGGAAACCCGAATGCCTCTGCCTACAGCACGTCCAAGGCGGCGGTGATCGGCCTGACCAAGTCGCTGGGCAAGGAACTGGCCAAGACCAAGGTGACAGTGAACTGCGTCACGCCGGCGGCGGTGCGCACCGCGATCTTCCAGCAGATGAGCCAGCAGCACATCGAGTTCATGCTCTCGAAGATACCGATGGCGCGGTTTGGCGAGGTAGAGGAGGTGGCAGCGCTGATCTCATGGATTGCTTCCGAGGAATGCTCCTTCACGACGGCTGCCGTCTTCGACGTTTCCGGCGGCCGGGCCACCTATTGAAGCAAGTCGGGCGATTTACCGCCAGAGCCGCTAGGCCGGAGTTCCCGTCACTTGCTTAGGGTCGAGCCTCCACTGTCCGACGAAGACTTGCTCGACCGCTTCCAGCGCGCCGCCTTCGGCTATTTTCTGGAAACCGTGAATCCGGAAAACGGGCTGGTCGCCGACACCTCGCGGCCAAATTGGCCGGCAAGCATCGCGGTCGTCGGCTTTGCCCTGTCTTGCTATCCAGTCGGGGTCGAGCGCGGCTGGATGATACGCGACGCAGCCTTGAAGCTGACGCTTGCCGCACTGCGGTTCTTCTGGAACAGCCGGCAAGGCAATGGCGAGGACGTTACCGGCCACAAAGGCTTTTACTACCATTTCCTCGATATACGGACCGGCCTGCGCGCCTGGCGATGCGAGTTGTCGGTGGTGGACACGGCGCTGCTGATCGCCGGCGTGCTCGCGGCTGGAGCCTATTTCACAGGCGACACTGACGACGAAACCGAAATTCGCGACCTGTCAGAAATGCTCTACCGGCGCGTCGACTGGCGATGGATGCAAGGCAGCAGTCCGACCCTGCGACAGGGCTGGAAGCCGAAGAGCGGTTTTCTGCGTTATGGCTGGGAAGGCTACAACGAAGCGGCGATCCTCTACGTGCTGGCAATGGCCGCCCCCGACAAGCCAGCCTCGGACGACAGTTATGCCGGCTGGACGGCGACATATCAGTGGGAAAACATCTACGGCTACGATGTGCTCTATGGCGGCCCGCTGTTCATGCACCAGTTCTCGCATGCCTGGATCGACTTCGACGGCATTCGGGACGCGTTCATGCGGGAGAAGAACTCAGACTATTTCGAAAACAGCCGCCGCGCGACCTACCTTCACCGGGAGTATGCGCGGCACAATCCCTCTGGCTACGATGGCTACGGCGAAGGACTTTGGGGTCTTTCGGCGGGTGACGGACCCGGCAAATTCCGCGTGCGAATCGAGCGGCGGCCGCGCAAATTTTCCGGCTATGCGGCGCGCGGCGCACCGTTCGGCCCTGATGACGGAACGATAGCGCCGTGGTCGTATCTCGCATCGCTGCCCTTCGCGCCGGAAATCTGCCTGCCGGCGCTGCGTCACCTCAGAGAGCGCCACCCTGAGGTGGTCGACAGTTTCAGGATGCCGAGCGGCTTCAACCCGACGCTGGCGAACCGGCGGACGTTCGGGCCGAACGGCTGGATATCGGATGCGCATTACGGACTGGACCAGGGCATCGTCGTGCTGATGATCGAAAACCACCGCTCGCGCCTGATCTGGAACCTGATGCGCTCGAGTCCGCATATCCGTCGCGGCCTGTTCAAGGCCGGGTTCAGCGGCGGCTGGCTGTCGCAGCCGGCGAGCCCGAGAACACCTGCTGAATGACAGCTGCTGCCCAGCTGTTGCTGTCGTGTCGGGCACGAAAACGTTCGCCCCCCCAGCAACTCGCGCTTACTGGGAGGGGCGTTCGATTTCGTCTGGCTAGATTTACTTAGCCGGCGAACGTGTAGGCGGTCTTTACCGTAGTGTAGAATTCCGCTGCGTAGCGGCCTTGCTCGCGCGGGCCGTAGCTCGATCCTTTGCGGCCGCCGAATGGCACATGGAAGTCAATGCCCGCCGTCGGCAGATTGACCATCACCATGCCGGCCTCCGAGTTGCGCTTGAAATGCGTGGCGTGCTTGAGGCTCGACGTGCAGATGCCCGACGTCAGTCCGAACGGCGTGTCGTTGGCCACCGCCAGCGCTTCGTCATAATCCTTGACGCGGATGACGTTGGCGACCGGCCCGAAAATCTCCTCGCGTGAAATGCGCATGGCGTTGGTGGCTTGCGTAAACAGCGCCGGCTGCAGGTAGAAGCCGCGGGTTTCGCGATCGAGCCGCTCGCCACCGAAGGCGAGATCGGCGCCTTCCTGGCGACCGATGGCGATATAGTCTTCGTCCTGCTTCAACTGGCTCTGGTCGACCACCGGTCCGACCTGGGTTTTCGAATCGAGAGCGTCGCCTACGACCAGCTTGCCCAGGCGATCCTTCATCGCGTCGACGAAGCGGTCATGGATGCCATCCGTCACCACCAGGCGGGACGATGCCGTGCAGCGCTGGCCGGTCGAGAAGTATGCGCCATTGATCGCGCAGTCGACGGCGACGGCAAGATCTGCATCGTCGAGCACGACAAGCGGGTTCTTGCCACCCATTTCGAGCTGGAACTTGCGCATGTGCTCTACGCTCGCGGCAGCCACGCGCTTGCCGGTGCCGACCGAGCCGGTGAAGGTGATAGCATTGAGGTCAGAGCTGTCGAGCATGGCCTGGCCGACCACCGAACCCTTGCCCATGACGAGATTGAGCACCCCCTTCGGCAGGCCGGCGCGGTGCAGGATATCGACAATGGTCCAGGCACTCTCCGGAACCAGCTCGGCCGGCTTGAAGACGATGGTGTTGCCATAGGCCAGGGCCGGAGCAATCTTCCATGCCGGGATGGCGATCGGGAAATTCCACGGTGTGATGATGCCGACGACGCCGACCGCCTCCCGCGTGATTTCGACACCGACGCCTGGCCGCACGCTTGGAACCAGCTCGCCAGACAGGCGCAGCGTCTCACCAGCAAAGAAATCGAAGATCTGGGCGGCCCGCACAGTCTCGCCAATGCCCTCGACCAGCGTCTTGCCTTCTTCGCGCGCCAACGCCCGGCCGATTTCATCTTTACGCGCGGTGATCTCGTCCGACGCCTTCCTCAGCACCGCATGGCGTGCCAACAGGCCCGATCGGGACCAAGCCGGAAATGCCGCTTTCGCCGCCGCGATGGCCTGCCGCGTCTGCTCGGCGTCCCCCGAGGCGTATTCGCCAACCACGTCGTCGAGATTGGACGGGTTGATGTTGCGGGAGCCGGCATCGCCCACCCACTCGCCATCGATGAGGTTCTTTCGAATCGGGATCATGTCACTGTCTTCCTTGTCGTCCTTCGATTGCCGTCTATCTGGACCACCGGCCGCCACACCGCAAGGCCGCCGGCGGCAAAGTTCTCCTCCTCGACCGGCATGTGCTAAGCAGGTTTCGGAATAGTGTCCCACGGTTTTCCGATAGAAACCTGCGACAAAACAAAAACCTATGCAGGCGAAGCCTCGCAAGCCTGCTTAGGTGTCGAGGTGGTAACCATAATTCTCAGTGTGGTGCGACGCGGATCGCGCCAGGAGGAAACTGCCATGTCCGACAGCGCGTTGCCGCTGGTGATCAGCGCGCCCGAGCCACGCACGCTCGACCTGATTTTCACGCCCGAGGCACTGGCGAGATTCCGCGCCAGATACCGTATCGTCGAGACGTCGCCCGAAGGCGTCGCGGCCCTGCCGCCCGATTTGCTCGCCGAGGCGCGCTACATTGTCGGCCAGCCGCCGATCGCGCCGGAGACGCTCGACAAGATGCGAACACTGCGCTGCGTCTTCAACGTCGAGAGCAACCTCATCAACAACATGCCGTATGAGACGCTTTTTTCGCGCGGCATCCATGTTGTTACCACCGGCCTGGTGTTTGCCGAGCCGGTGGCCGAGCTCGGCCTTGCCATGGCACTCAACCTCGCCCGTGACATCGTCGACGCCGATCTCGCCTTTCGTGAGGGCAAGGAGCTGTGGGGCGGCGACGGCAACCGCACGGCGCGGCTTCTCTCCGGCGCGGATGTCGGCATTATCGGCTTTGGCGATCTCGGCCGTGCGCTCAACCGGCTGCTGTCAGGCTTTCGCACGCGGACCAAGGTCTTCGATCCGTGGCTGCCGCCGTCAATCCTGATCGAGAACGGCGTCGAGCCGGCTACGCTCGACATGGTTTTGTCAACCAGCGATTTCGTCTTTGTCGTCGCTTCGGTGACCAGCGAAAATCAGGGCTTTCTCGGCACCGAGGCCTTTGCCAGAATGCGCAAGGGAGCCGCCTTCATCCTGCTCAGCCGTGCCGGCGTGGTCGATTTTCCGGCGCTGATGGACGCCGTTCGCAGCGGCCACATCGTCGCCGCCAGCGACGTATTTCCGGAAGAGCCGCTGGCGCAGGATCATCCTGTCCGCATGTTGCCCGGCTTCCTGCGCTCCGCCCACCGGGCCGGTGCACTCGACATCGCTTTCAAGCGCATGGGCGACATGGTGCTGGAAGACATGGACCTGATCGACCGCGGCCTGCCGCCGATGCGGTCGAAGCGGGCCGAACGCGAAACCGTTTCGCGCATGCGTTCGAAACCGGTCGACAAGAATTGAGCCGTCAAACCCAGCGCCTGCACGGGTTCTCAGATGGTGAACGACCAGAACAGGCAGGCCAGCGTCGCAGCGGCGAAGACGACAAAGAACAGGCTTCTCAGCAGGATATTGCGGCGCAGCTCGTTCATGAAGAGATGGCATCCGACGATCGCTGCGACAAACAGGAAGCGCCAATTCAGCAGTGCCGGCAGGATATTGCTTCGATCGAAAGCCCATCTGGCGGCGAGGCCGCCAATGATAGCCGCGAACAACACGATGACTGTCCAGAAGACCGCATCCGCGGCGTTCGTCAGGACGACGCCGGCGGCTCTGATCGGCAGGATCATCATCAGCAGTGCGCTGAAGAAGTAGACTGATGCAAGCGGGATAAACGTTCCGGCATCGGCGACGTCGTCCAGGCGTTTTGCGCCGATCGCACCATAGGGATAGCCATGCCTGGCCACTGCCAGGCTGAGCGCCATCAGCAAAGCCGTCAATATGGCAACCAATGCGAATGAAGTGAGGGCTTTGCTCATAAGGGTCCTGTTCGGAACGAATCGAATGAGGACGTTGGTAGCCCATGGTTTGTAAATTGCTGGTAAGCGTCGAGGCGCGGCGTGACCGAGTTTCTCGACGCCCTCACTCCGCCGCTTGAAGGCGTCGCGCCTCGATGATGGTCCTTATCTCGGCGCGGCAGGAGCCGCAGTTCGTGCCAGCATGCAGGGTGGCGCCGATCGCTTCGACGCTGGTGCAGCCGCCGCGCACCGCTTCCGCGATCTGATTGGCGCCGACCCCGAAACAGGAGCAGACGACGGCGCCACGATCGACGGTATTGCCGCCCGGCCGCCCGGCTACGATCGCCAGCCGCCCGCGCCGATCGGCGTGGTCCGCACTCAACTGCTCCACCGTCCAGCTGCGCGACACCGCGACCGGCTTGGGCGCAAGATAGAGCGCGCCAGCCAGCCGGCTGCCGGCGAAGTGGGCAAAGCGATAGTGCCCGCCGGCGACATCATGATAGGCGAGCGTCTCGCCTTGCGCGTCCGCGCCAAGAAGCGAAGCTGCGAAAACCGGCCAATCCCGGCCAGCTTCCAATGCAAGCTCGAGGCGCCAGCCGGTGGCGCAACGGGCGAGGCTCCAATAGTCGGCGTCGATCGAGGCCGGCCGTTCGGCAAGCACGGCGAAGCCGAAGGCGGCGGCAGCGAAGCGTTCCACGCGGGCGGCAACATTCTTCGAGGCCGGCTGGCCCGATATCGCATCGGTGATGGGCGCCACCAGGGCATCGACGCGAGCGCGCGCTGAGAACTGGTCCGTCCAGTGCATTGGCACAAAAATCGATCCCGGCCGCTGCCGCGCTGTCACCAGCGCGCGAACCAGCACCTCGCCGTGCACAGTCGAGACGCGCACGATGTCGGCATCGCCGATGCCGAAGTGCTGCGCATCCGCCGGGTGGATTTCGGCGAAGGGCTCGGCCATGTGCTGGGACAGCCGCGGGCTCTTGCCGGTCCGCGTCATGGTGTGCCAGTGGTCGCGAACCCGTCCGGTGTTGAGCACCAGGGGATAGTCCGGGCTGGTGCGGGTTTGCGCGATTGGGCGGATGGTGATGAAACGCGCCTTGCGGTCCGGCGTGTAGTAGCCGCCGTTGGCGAAGAAGCGGGTGCTGCCAGCGCCACCCTTTGGTCGCCGAGCCCAGGCACCCCCCTCTGGCCTGCCGGCCATCTCCCCCTCAAGGGGGGAGATTGGCAGTTTTGCCGACGTTGCCTCTTCTGCAATGGTAGCGATTGGCGAAAACGACGGTGACATCCGATCTCCCCCCTTGAGGGGGAGATGGCCGGCAGGCCAGAGGGGGGTGCCTTGGCTCGGCGCTGGCCACTGGAAAGGCGCCAACTCCTCGTAGGTCTCCGCGTCAACACCGGCGTACGCGCCGATGTCAAAATCGCGGACGCCGTCATTCTCGAAGGCCGACAGCGCGGCATGTTCAGCGAAAATCTCAGCCGGCGACGCATGCGAAAACGCTTCGCCAAAACCCATCCGCTTGGCCACTTCGGCGATGATCCACCAGTCGGCTCGTGCCTCGCCGGGCGTGGCCAAGAAAGCCCGCTGGCGCGAGATGCGGCGCTCCGAATTGGTTACGCTGCCGTCCTTCTCGCCCCATGCGGCAGCCGGCAGCCGGACATGGGCATGGCGGACCGTGTCGGTCATGGCCAGCACGTCCGACACCACGACAAACGGGCAGGTTTTGATCGCCGCCTCGACGGCATCGGCGTCCGGCATCGAATCGACCGGGTTGGTCGCCATGATCCACAGCGCCTTGATTCGCCCGTCGGCCACGGCTTGAAACATTTCGACCGCCTTCAGGCCGGGTTTTTCGGCGACAGTCGGCGCGCTCCAGAAACGCTGCACGCGGTCGCGATGTTCGGGATTTTCGATCTCCATATGGGCGGCCAGCATATTGGCCATGCCGCCAACCTCGCGACCGCCCATGGCGTTAGGCTGGCCGGTCACCGAAAACGGCCCGGCGCCGGGCTTGCCGATGCGGCCGGTGGCGAGATGACAGTTGATGATGGCGTTGACCTTGTCGGTGCCCGAGGACGACTGGTTAACGCCCTGGCTGTAGACGGTCACCGTCTTCGCCGTCGCGGCAAACAGGCTGTAGAAGCTGATAAGCTCGTCCTCGCCAACGCCCGTGGCTACGGCAACGTCGGCAAGGTCGAGCGCGGAGGCGGCAAAAAGGGCTTGCCCGAAGCCGGTCGTGTGCGCCGTGATATAGGCGCGGTCCACCGCGTTATGCTGGCCGAGATAGGCGAGCAGCCCTGTGAACAGCGCGACGTCGCCATCCGGCGCGATCGCCAGATGCATGTCGGCAATATCTGATGTCATCGTGCGGCGCGGGTCGACCAGCACCACCTTCATCTCGGGCCGTTTTTCCCGGGCAGCGGCAATGCGCTGGTAGAGCACGGGATGGCACCAGGCGAGATTGGAGCCAACCAGCACGATCAGATCGGCGAGTTCCAGATCCTCGTAGCTGCCCGGCACCGTGTCGGAGCCGAAGGCGCGGCGGTGACCGGCAACTGACGAGGCCATGCACAGGCGCGAATTGGTGTCGATATTGGCCGAGCCGATGAAGCCTTTCATCAGCTTGTTGGCGACATAATAATCCTCGGTCAGCAACTGGCCGGAGACGTAGAAGGAGACCGAATCGGGGCCGTGCTGGGCAATGGTTTGGGAGAAGGTCGAGGCGACGAGGTCGAGCGCTTCGTCCCAGCCGGTGCGGTGACCGTGGATCTCCGGATAGAGCAGCCTGCCGTCAAGATCGATCGTCTCGGCCAGCGCCGAGCCCTTGGAACAGAGCCGGCCGAAATTCGCCGGATGGTCAGGATCGCCGCGAACGGTTACCTCACCGTCCGCGGCGACCTTCGCCAGCACGCCGCAACCGACCCCGCAATAGGGGCAGGTGGTCCTCACCTCGCGCGCTTCGTCGATCTTCATGATTCAAGCCGCGCGGCTGGCCAGCGTTTCCAGCGCAATGAACAGACGCTCGCCCTCGACCCGCACCGGAACGGTGCGCACCGCACCTTCGTCGGCACCGAGCGCCTTGCCGGTCTCCAACGAGATCACCCAATTGTGCAGGGGACAGGTCACCGCCGCGCCGTGGACGATGCCCTGCGAGAGCGGTCCGCCCTTATGCGGGCAATGGTCGTCGATAGCGAAGACCTGATCGTCAGCGGTGCGGAAGACGGCGACCTTGCCTTGAGGCGTTGCGACGCAGCGCGCGCCGCGGCGTGGAATGTCTGATATCGACCCGATTGATACCCAGTTCATCATGATCACTCCGCCGCCTGCGCGAATCCGACCGAAGCCATCGGCCGGAATTCGTGCTTGTCCTTGCCGGAAACGCGTTCCGACCACGGGTCGACCTGCGCGAATTTCTGCGAAAAGACGAAGCGGTCGAAATAGGCCTTGCGCTTCTCGCCATCGTCCATGATCTGGCGCTTGATCTCGGCGATGCCGATGCGCTTGGCCCATTTGTAGATGCGCTCGAGATAGCGGCCCTGCTCGCGATACATCTGCGTCAGCGCCACGATATGCTCGAGCGCCTCGTCCTCGGTCTTGACCAGGCCGAGCACCTCTGTGCCCTTGATGTCGAGGCCGGCAGCACCGGCGAAATGGATCTCGTAACCCGAATCGACGCAGATCACGCCGACATCCTTGCAGGTTGCTTCCGCACAGTTCCTAGGACAGCCCGACACCGCCATCTTGACCTTGGCTGGCGTCCACGAACCCCACATGAATTTCTCGATGCGGACGCCGAACCCCGTCGAATCCTGGGTGCCGAAGCGGCACCAGTCCGAACCGACGCAGGTCTTTACCGTGCGCAGTCCTTTGGCATAGGCGTGGCCGGAGACGAAGCCGGCCTGACCGAGATCGGCCCACACCGCCGGCAGGTCCTCCTTGCGGATGCCGAGCATGTCGATGCGCTGGCCGCCGGTGACCTTGACCATAGGGATCTCGAACTTATCGACAACATCGGCGATGGCGCGCAGTTCGGCGGCATTGGTGACGCCGCCCCACATGCGCGGCACCACCGAATAGGTCCCGTCCTTCTGGATGTTGGCGTGGACGCGCTCGTTGATGAAGCGCGACTGGTAGTCGTCGGCATACTCGTCCGGCCAGTCGCAGACGAGATAGTAGTTGAGCGCCGGCCGGCATTTGGCGCAGCCGCAGGAGGTGGTCCATTCCAGCTCCTGCATGACGGCGGGGATGGTCTTCAGGCACTTGGCCTTGATCAGCCGGCGGACTTCGTCATGGCCGAGCGTGGTGCAGCCGCACATCGGCTGCACAGCCGCCGGATTGTATTTGTCGCCGATGGTCAGCACCATCAGCTTTTCGACCAGCCCGGTGCAGGAGCCGCAGGAGGCGGACGCCTTAGTGTGGGCACGCACGTCGTCGAGCGAGGTCAGGCCCTTGGCCGTGATCGCGCCTGATATCTTTCCCTTGCAAACGCCGTTGCAGCCGCAGATTTCCGCATCATCCGGCAAGGCTGCAACGGCCGCCATAGGGTCCAGGGAGGCGCCTCCCTGGTATGACTGGCCGAAGATAAGCGTGTCGCGCATTCCCGATATATCGGTCTGCTTCTTCTTGAGGTCGTTGAACCAGGCGCCATCGGCCGTCTCGCCATAGAGCACGGTGCCGATGATGCGGTCATCCCTGAGCACCAGGCGCTTGTAGACGCCGGCGGCGGCATCGCGCAGCACGATCTCCTGGCGGTCCTCGCCCTCGGCGAAGTCGCCGAGCGAGAACAGCTCGATGCCGGTAACCTTGAGCTTGGTCGGCGTGTCCGAATGGACGAAGGCGGCGGCCTCGTCGCCGGCCAACTGGCTGGCGGCGACACGCGCCATCTCATAGAGCGGTGCGACCAGGCCGTAGACCATGCCGTTGACCTCGGCGCATTCGCCCAGCGCGAAGATGTCGGGGTCGTTGCTGCGCATGCCGGCATCGACGACGATGCCGCGATTGACTGCAATACCGGCCTCCTTGGCGAGAGAGGCGTTCGGCCTTATGCCGACCGCCATCACCACCAGCGTCGCCGGGATGATGGTGCCGTCGGCGAGTTCCACCTGCTCGACCTTGCCCTTGCCCGTGATCGCCTGGGTGTTGGCCTTGGTGATGACTTTGATGCCGCGCTGCTCGACAGCGCGCTGCAGGAGATAGCCGGCGGCCGGATCGAGCTGTCGTTCCATCAGCGTCGGCATGACATGCAGCACGGTGACGTCCATGCCCTGCGCGTTCAGGCCTGCTGCCGCCTCCAGCCCTAGCAGGCCGCCGCCGATAACCACGGCTTTGGCCCGCGACTGGGCGGCCAGCATCATCGCCCGAACGTCGTCGAGATCGCGATAGGTCAGCACGCCGGCCAGATCATGGCCGGGCACCGGGATTATAAACGGCACCGAGCCGGTGGCGATGACGAGCTTGTCGTAGGGCTCGGTCACGCCATGATCGGAGGTGACGGTCTTTGCCTGCCGGTCGATGGCGACGATCTTGTGGCCCTTGTAGAGGGTGATCCCGTGCTTGATGTACCAGCCATCGCCATGGATGATGATCTCCTCATAATCCTTTTCACCTGACAGAACCGGCGACAGCATGATGCGGTCGTAGTTCACGCGCGGCTCGGCGTTGAAGATGGTGACCTGGTAGAGGTCCGGCGCCTTTTCCAGCAGGTGCTCCAGCATGCGCCCGGGGGCCATGCCGTTGCCGATGATGACGAGTTTTTGGGTCATGTCCTGATCCACTCCGGTCTCACTCAGCCGCGTAGGAAAGGCCTGAAGCTTCGGCGGCGGCCGCGCGCTCCATCCGCCGGATGCTGAAGTGCATCCAGGCAAAGCAGGTGGCGACGATGACGAAGAGCAGCATGAAGCAGCTCGACCAGACGCCGGTGAGGTCGTTGAGTGCGCCGAAGGCGATTGGCAGGATAAAGCCGCCGAGCCCGCCAATCATGCCGACAACGCCGCCGACCGCGCCGACACTCTGCGGGTAGTAAGCCGGGATGTGCTTGTAGACGGCGGCCTTGCCAAGGCTCATGAAGAAGCCGAGCACGCAGGCAACGGCTATGAAGGCGAGCGGGCCGATCTCGAAATGGAAGGCGATCGGCCCGCTGATGCCGTGCACGACGTAGTCTGCCGAGGGGAGAGACAGAACGAGAGTCGCGACGGCACTGACAGCGAAGGTCCAGTAGAGCACGGTGCGGGCGCCGATCCGGTCGGAAAGCACGCCGCCATAAGCGCGGAAGATACTTGCCGGGATCGAATAGGCCGCGCCGATCATGCCGGCGGTCGCGATGCCGAAGCCGTAGACGCCGATCAGGTAGCGCGGCAACCACAGCGACAGCGCCACGAATGCACCGAAGGCGAAGAAATAATAGAAGGCGAAGCGCCAGACCTGCAGGTTCTTGAGCGGCGCGAATTCCTGCAAGAAGCTTCTCGCGGGCGCTGCCTTGCCGGCGCGGCGCTCGCGGATGACCGGATCGTCGCCGGTCGTGAACCAGAAGACGGCGGCCATGACGACGAGTGCTGCCGCCCAGATCAGCGCGACCGACTGCCAGCCCCAGGAGAGAAGCACGAACGGTGCCAGGAACTTGGTGACCGCGGCGCCGACATTGCCGACACCGAAAATGCCAAGCGCCGTGCCCTGCTTGCCGGCCGGAAAGAAGCGCGAGACATAGGCGACACCGACGGCGAAGGAACCGCCGGCGAGCCCAACGCCTAGCGCGGCGACCAGCATCTGTCCGTAGGTGTGCGCAAAAGCGAGCAGGAAGGTCGCGACCGCCGCCGCAAGCATGGTCGCGGTGTATACCAGCCGTCCGCCAAAACGGTCGGTCCAGACACCGAGCACCATGCGCACGAGCGAACCGGTGAGGATGGGCGTGCCGACCAGCAGGCCGAACTCTGTCTCGTTCAGCCCAAGGTCCTGCTTTATGCGCACGCCGATGATTGAAAAGATCGTCCACACCGCGAAGCAGACGGTGAAGGCGATGGTTGACATCACAAGCGCCTGCCGGGGAGCACTGTCCTGGCTGGGCGCGGCTGGGAGATTTGCGGTCAAGGTCTGGCTCCGGTTTGCGGCGTGGGAGGCACCGCGGATGGTTGCGGGTGAATGATCAGCGGCGCGGCATCGGTGCGTGCAACGGGACCGGGCTCGCCGCGGTCAGGTCCTTGCTTTCCGTCTTGGCGCCGACGGGAAACAGCAGGAGCGCGGCGGTGAACAGCGCCGCCGTCAGCGCGCTGCTGGCCAGAAAATCGCGGCGCGTGAAGTCCGCGAGGGACGCGCCAGTTCCGATCCGTTTCGTCATCGTCGTCTCCGGTTGGGCGCCGCTTGGGACCAGCGCCGGTCGATCGCGTAAAAACAAAAAAGCCGCCGGTCAGGTCTTTGCGCGTCCGTCCATCCGGGATCGCGTATTGACCTGAGCGGCAGCTTTGCCTGTGGCGCCCGCCATTGGACGCCGTGTCACTTGGCCCTTGCGGACCTACGTTCTGAAAAGCAGGAAGCGTGCCAATTCGACAGCACTCCAGATTATCGAATGAAATCAATGCGAACCGCGGCCGCGCGATTTTTGAGCAAGCCCGGCAGCGGATCAAAGTTTAGTCAGAATGCCTTGCACAGCAGCGTAATATTTGTGCAATGCGGTAGATTGCCCATTGCCGATGCAGATTGGCAATTGTAGATAATGACGCGTTTTTCAGTCATGGCCTTACTCCGCGGCTTCGACGAAGCGGTGGCGTTCGTAGAGGAACTTCAGCACCGCCTCGCGGCAGCGCAGGAAGGTCCGGTCGGAGGAAAGCTCGATGCGCCGGCGCGGCCGGGCCAGCGGCACGGCAAGTACCTCGCCGATGGTCGCCGCTGGACCGTTGGTCATCATGACAATGCGGTCGGACAACAGCACCGCCTCGTCGACATCGTGGGTGATCATGATCGTCGTCGAGCCAAGCCTCGAATGGATATCCATCACCGCGTCCTGCAGATGAGCGCGCGTCAGCGCGTCAAGCGCGCCGAAGGGCTCGTCGAGCAACAGGATCTTCGGCTCCATGGCCAGCGCGCGGGCGATGCCGACGCGCTGCTTCATGCCGCCCGATATTTCGGCGGGCCGCTTGTCCTTGGCATGCGCCATCTGCACGAGGTCGAGATTGCGCATGATCCAGTCGTGCCGTTCGGCCCGGCTCCTGGTGCGGCCGAACACCTTTGACACCGCCAGGTTGATGTTTTCGTAGACGGTGAGCCATGGCAGCAGGCTGTGGTTCTGGAACACCACGGCGCGCTCGGGTCCGGGGCTGTCGACCTCCTTGTCCTCGAGCAGCACGGCGCCGGCGGAGACTCTGGTCAGCCCGGCGATCAGGTTGAGCAAGGTCGACTTGCCGCAGCCGGAATGGCCGATGATGGAGACGAATTCGCCTTTGTCGATGGTCAGCCGGATGTCATTCAGCACCTCGCTGACCTGGCCGCCGCGGGTGAAGGATTTGTCGATATGGTCGAGTTTCAGGTAAGCCGTCATCGCCCCTCTCCTCACTTTGCCGTTGTGCCGCGGGTGACGAAGGCGCCGACCGCCGCGACAAGGCGATCGAGGCAAAAGCCGGTGATGCCGATATAGGCGAGCGCAACGATGATGTCGGGCAGCCGCGACGAATTCCAGGCATCCCAGATGAAGAAGCCGATGCCGACGCCGCCTGTCAGCATTTCGGCGGCGACGATGGCGAGCCAGGACAGGCCGATGCCGATGCGCAGGCCGGTGAAGATGTAAGGTGCCGCGGCCGGCACCATGATCTTCAGGAAGAATTCGAGCTGGTTGAGCCTGAGGATGCGGGAGACGTTGCGATAATCCTCGGGGATGTTGCGGACGCCGACGGCGGTGTTGATGATCACCGGCCAGATCGAGGTGATGAAGATGACGAAGATCGCTGATGGGCTGGAATCGCGGAACGCAGCCAGCGACAGCGGCAGCCAGGCGAGCGGCGGCACGGTGCGCAGTATCTGGAACACAGGGTCGAGGCCGCGCATCGCCCAGATCGATTGGCCGACCAGCGCGCCGAGCGCAACGCCGACGATTGCAGCCAGGCCGAAGCCGATGGCGACGCGCTGCAGCGAGATCAGCACCCGCCAGGCCAGTCCGATATCCTGCGGACCATAGTCGAAGAACGGATGGGCGATCAGATCGTAGGCCTCGTTCCATACCTGGCTGGGTGGCGGCAAGCTGGCGTTGGGCGACGAGCAGGCGATCTGCCAGATGACGAGCATGACGACGATGACGACTGCCGGCGGCACCAGCGTGCTTGCCAGCTTGCCGGCGATCACGGCGGGATCGAAGCGGCGCCTCACCTTGGCGGTGAAAGCTACGACCTCTGCGGGCTTGGCAGGCGTGGGGAACGCCTCCACCTTGGGGTCCTCGATGGCTTGGACAGACATTTTCGCAAAAAGCTCCTTGAGCATTGGAGTGACAGGCGGCGCCACTGGCGCCGCTTGCCGGCGACGTCAGGCCGATGCCTTGATCTTCAGGCTGTCGAGATAGGCGGACGGATTGGCCGGATCGAAGATCTTGCCGTCAAAGAAGGTCTCGACGCCGCGCGATGAAGACGCCGGGATGTCGGCCGCAGCGACGCCGAGATCCTTCGCCGCGTCGCGCCACAGATCTTCGCGGTTGACCTGATCGACCACCGCCTTGATGTCGGTGGTCGCCGCGAATTTGCCCCAGCGGATGTTCTCGGCGAGGAACCAGCTGTCGTGGCTCTTGAACGGATAGGACACACCGCCCTTCCAGAACTTCATGTAGAGATCAGTGCCGGTGGCGACGCGGCCATTGCCGTAATTGATGTCGCCCTTGAGGCGACCGATGATGTCGGCGGTCGGCACGTTCATCCATTGCCGCTTGCCGATGATAGCCGCCATCTCGTCCTTGTTTTCCATGGCTTCGCACCATTGCTGGGCTTCCATGACGGCCATCAGGATCGCCTTGGTGGCGTTCGGGTTCTTGTCAATGAAGGCGGCGCGCAGGCCGAGCGCCTTTTCCGGATGGCCTTTCCAGAGTTCGCCTGTCGTGGTGGCGGTGAAGCCGACACCCTGATGGACGAGTTGCTCGTTCCACGGCTCGCCGACGCAGAACACGTCCATATTGCCAACCTTCATGTTGGCGACCATCTGCGGCGGCGGCACGACGATCGTCGAGACATCCTTGTCGGGATCGATGCCGCCGGCAGCCAGCCAGTAGCGCAACCAGAGATCATGAGTGCCGCCCGGGAAGGTCATGGCGGCCTTCACCTCTTTGCCTTCGGCCTTCTTGGCCGCGAAGGCGTCCTTAAGCTTGGATGCATCGAGGCCGACGCCGGTGCCGGCATATTCCTGCGCGACGGAAATCGCCTGGCAGTCGTAGTTGAGCCGCGCCACGATCGCCATCGGCATCGGCTGGTTGTTCTGCGTCACCTTGCCGGTATGCATCAGGTAAGGCATCGGCGTCAGGATATGGGCGCCGTCGATGCCGTTGGCTTCGCCGCCGAGCATCAGATTGTCGCGCGTCGCGCCCCAGGAGGCCTGCTTAAGCACCTCGACATCCGGCATGCCGAATTTTTCGAACAGGCCCTTCTCCTTGGCGATCATCAGCGGCGCTGCATCGGTCAGCGCGATGAAGCCGAGCTTGGCGCCGGTGACTTCCGGCGCTGCCGTCGCTGCATAGGCGCCGGACGGCAGCAGCGCGCGTGCCGCCGCCACGGTGGCCGCGGTGGCAGCACTTGCCATCAGAAAATTGCGGCGGGTCATGCCCTCAAGAGGGGCTTCAGTCTTGATGCGTTTCGTCATCGTCGTCTCCCGTTGGGCACTGCTTGGGATCAGCGCCGTCGATTGCGTGTTCGGTCAAAACAAAAAGCCGCCAGCCAGGCCGCGCGCGTCCGTCCATCCGGGATCGCGTGCTGACCTGAGCGGCAGCTTTGCCTGTAGCGCCCGCCATTGGACGCCTGTTCCGTGACCCCGAGAAGAGTCTGCCTATTGCAAAGCAGGAACCGTGCCAGTTTCGGAATGGATGACAAACATCAATGAGATCAACGGCATGCCACAATCGTGGGCGCGCTGGCCCGCTGGGCGAGCAAGCCAAAGATTGTTCATTAGCGTCGTTGCACGCATAATTTTTGTGCAATGCACAAGAATGGCGCGAAAATGATCAGGCTTCGGCGCGCGCCAATTTCTGCCCGGCAATGTAGGCGTCGATCTCGTCGGGATCGAATATCTGGCTATCGAAGAAACCATCGGGGCCGAGCACCAGACTGGCGCCGGCGGAGCCGACAGGTGTGGCAGACGCCAGCGCGCCCTCGACCTTAGAATTGGCGCCGGGAAGTGCGACGCCGAGCGGCTTCAGCGCCGACCGGTAAAGATCGGGGCGGTAGCAGTCGCGAGCAATAGCGAGGTTTTCCGGCGTATGCGCGACATGCCCCCAGCGCACCATTTGCGTGTAGAACCACAGCGCATGGCTCTTCCACGGAAAGTTGGCGGCCTTGTCGAAGGGCAGGAAGAAATCCTCGACCGTTCGTTCCGCGCCACCGCCGAGTTGGAGATGTCCGCTCAGGATCGGCATCTGCACTGCCGCACGCAGGCCGAGGAAGGCAGACTGCGCCATCAGGGCGGCCAGTTCGCCGCGGTTTGCCGGATCCTGGCACCAGCGCGCAGCGTGATGGAGCGCGCGCAGCAGGGCTGAAAGGGCTTCAGGGTGTTTTTCGGCCCAAGCCTTGCGCATGCCGAGGACTTTTTCGGGGCTGGTCTTCCAGATTGCGGCCTTGACCGTGGCGATATGGCCGGTGCCGGCGACAACCGAGACGCTGTTCCAGGGTTCGCCGGCGCAGTAGCCGTCGATCCTGCCGGCGGCGAGTGCGTCGGCCATGAAGGGCGGCGGCACGATGACGATTTCTATTTCGCGCGACGGATCGATGCCGCAGGCCGCGAGCCAGTAGCGCAGTTCGTAATTGTGTCCGGAGTGCGGATGCACGACCGCAAAGCGCAGCGGATCGCGACCGGCATTTGCCCGTTCACGGATTAGCGCTCCCAAGGCCTTGCCGGCTCGCGCCGGATCGACGTCGGGCAAGGCGCCGTGCGCGGCCATGCCCGCCCAGACCACGTTCGAAACCGTTACGCAATTGCCGCCCAGTCCCAGCGAGAACGGCACGATCGTATCGGAGGCGAGTGGCGTGAGCCCCAGATTGCAGGCGATCGGCATCGGCCCCAGCATATGCGCCAGATCGAAATGCCCGATCGCGATGCGGTCGCGGATGTTGGCCCAGGATGTCTCGCGACTGAGCGTCAGGTCGACGCCTTCGCGCGCGGCAAAGCCGATCTCGCGCGCTGCGACAAGAACCGCGCTGTCGAAGAGCGGTATGAAACCGGCATTGATCTGGTGTTCGGCCGCCATGCTTAACTCTCTCCGGGATCCAGAAGGCCTGCCGCCGTCACCAGGCTCTGCGCGATTTCGCTGATCTTGCGGTTCTGGTTCATCGCGGTCTTGCGCAGAAGCGTGTAGGCCGCGTCCTCCGACAGGCCGCGCGACCTCATAAGGATGCCCTTGGCGCGGTCGATGACCTTGCGGTCCTCCAACTCACTGCGGGCTTCTTCCAGTTCGCGCGCCATCCGCGAGAACGCGTTGAAGCGGCTGATCGCCATATCGAGGATCGGCTTGACGCGCTCCTGGCGCAGCCCGTCGACGACATAGGCGGAGACCCCCGCTTCCACCGCAGCTTCGATCGAAGCCTGATCCGACCGATCCACGAACATGGCGATCGGCCGCTTCACCACGCGCGACAGCTGGAACATGTTTTCAAGCATGTCGCGGTTGGGATTTTCGAGATCGATGACGATTACGTCTGGTTCGATCTCGGCGATGCGCCGCGCAATTCCGGCAACATCGTGAACGACCGTGACCTGCTCATGCCCGGCCTCCCGCAATCCCGCCTCAATGATGGAGGCGCGGATGTGGTTTTCGTCGATCACCAGGACGGTGAGGGATTTCCGGATCATGCCGCATTTTGCGCACGCCGCGCGATTGTGCAATGCGGCATATGAGAATTGACGCAGTTATCGCTTCGGGGCTGCCACATGTCTGCGGAGCCAACCCGTTAAGCTTCTTTAAATATCATTCATAGGGTCTACTTTGCTTTTGTATCGACTGCGCTATGTTTCAGTTTGCGAACCTTGTCTCGCTGGCTAGAGGATTGGAGGTTTCCATGGATCGGCGATTATTTTTGACAGGAATGTTTGGCATTGCTGGGGCAGCAGCCCTTGCGAGCGCAGTTCGGCCAATCAACGCGGTAGCCGGTGTACCAGGCGCCAGAAGCGGCATTCTCGATGAACTCGACGCGCCGGATACGGAAGCCTTCGAGGATGAAGATACTCAAGCGGAGCCGGTCCGCCATCGGCGGTGGCATCGCAGGCGGCGGCGCCGGCGGCGCGCTTGGAGAAGGATCTGTCGTCGTGTCTGGCGAAATGGCCGTCCGCGCAGACGGTGCTTTCGCAGGCGTGTTTGGGTCTGGGATTGGTATTATTAGCAAATGAAAACCCCGGTGGGTTGCCGGGGTTTTCGCTTCAGGCGACCGCTAGAGCGTCGGACGCTCAGGTTGAATCGAGAGGGGATTCCAGTGAGGCGACGTTCGTGATTCACTTCCTGTAGGAGG
>NZ_JBVVQU010000001.1:108571-217603 GCF_055811555.1 Mesorhizobium sp. WSM4813 | reverse complement strand
TCAAGGTGGATGTTGAATCACCGGAGAAGCTCGTCGTCACATCACAATCGATTCATCGATCACGGGACGTGCTCTAGACCGAAGTTTGAATATTCGAAGGCTGCAAGGCGTTGATCCGGCGCAGTTTTCTGCCGGTTATGGTTTTGCGTTACTGGACACGAGCCGGGTCGAAGCCGAGGAGTTCGAAGGCAGCCTGCTGGAATGGGTTTTTCGGGTATAGAGGGTGAAGGAGTGCTCGCCCTGCAGCGGGGGCAACCACGGTGTTGGCGGCCAAGGTGCCAAGATGGCGCAGGAGGTCGGCAAAGCCCATGACGGGCAGGCCGTTGTGGTTGCATTTGGTGGCTTTCTTGCGTTTGGCGGTTTGCGAGGGCTCGGTCCTGACGACCGGCGAGGCGCGCTCGGCGCGGGCAGCTTCGAGGTCGGTGTCGCGCCAGGGCTGGCGCAGATGCCATTCGACATGATAGGCCAGCATGCAGAGAAAGACATGAGCGCGCACCCGCGGCGCTGCCCAGTAGCGGATCGGGCGGATGTCCAGATCGACCGTCTTCAGGCAGCGGAAGGCGCGTTCGACCCGGGCGTGATCCTTGTAGGCCTGGACGGTCTCGGCGGCGCTCAGCGCCTCGGCCTCGACGCTGGGTGCGGATCATATAGATGCCGTCGAGCCTCGCCTCGGTCTCGATGGCGGCGTGATCGCGCGCGAAGGAGAAGTCGGTGTCGGTGATGGTACACTGGAAGTGCTTGCCGACCTTGCGGCGATTGAGCACGGCGCCGATCGCCTGGCCGATGGCGGCGGCGCCTTTGAGCGGCTTGCGGGCGCGGCGGACCGCTCCCGGATGGTGGCGAGGTCGCGCTCGGTGGCCTCCAGCAGTTCGCTGCGCTTGCGGGCGCTCTCGGCCGCCAGATCCGGGTTGCGGCACACCACGAGGCGCTCGCCGGGATAGTCTGGAGCTCTCGATCTCGGCCAGGTCGCGATCGTCGAACAGCGACAGCTGCAGCGGCCCGTACTGCGCCGCCAGTCGGCCACCGTTCACAGGCCCAGAACCTGACCCAGGCTGGAACATGCGGTCTCGGGATTGACCGCACGGACAAACCCCAGCCTGGAGCGCGGCGCCACCAGCCGGTCGACGATCAGCCCGACCACCAGGTCGCAATGCCGCCGCGATTGGACATCCTTGGCCGTGCTCAACAGCAGCCGGTCGAACGCGATCTTGCGCACCATGCCCACTCCCACCGCCACATGCCCGTGCGGCAGCGAGCGCTCGACCCGCAACCCGTCCTCGCCAGTGCCGATCACCTGGCCGCCCTTGAGCAGCGCCTTCAGCCCGTCGATCACCGCGGCCGGCAGCTTGCTCAGATTGGCCAGCGTCCGCTTCTGTGCCTTGCCGCGCTCGTCACGGTAGCTCTCGCGCAGCAACACCGCGGGCGACTGGCGATTGGGTATGGTTTCGATGAACATGGCCGAATCGAATTATAGTTCGACCGTTTTGGAATCCCCTATATGGACACAAATTGAAACAATTTTCACCGAGAAGCCGCGCAAATCCACCACTTCCCGGACTTTCACTATTCAAACTTCGGGCTAGAAGCGCCCAGCGCGCTTCCCAGAAAATCGGGCTGCGGCGAAGCCAGAGCCTCTTTATGAAGCTGAGCAGCAGGGCCGAACCGCACCAGCGATAAAGCTCAAATAGGAAGCGGTATCCGCTGGCCGGACGCCATCGCGGGCGCGAGCCACCTCATGCTGCTCGACGAGGGCGTCGAGCCGCTGGAGCTGCGGAAGCATAACATGCGGCGCGGAGAGCGTCAGTGCCAGCGGCTCCAGTCGCAGGCGCATCGCAGTCAGTTGGAAAACTCGTTGCGGCTCAGGCGCGGCACCACAGCCGTCCCCGACGACGTGGCATCTAGTGCTCGCTCGGCCACCAAGCGGCGCAACGCGGCGCGCACCGGCATGGGACTCAGCGACAACGCGGTAAAGACCCAACGGATCCAAAGCTTGCTGTCCGGCGTGAAATCGCCATTGATCAGAACGCCGCGGATTTAGCGATAGGCTGCCTCCTCAAGCGAGCTCCAGCAGAGATTTCAGTGATCACGTTGCTCTTGTTCTGCTCCCTGCCCGTTTCGGTCGCTTTAATGCATCAGCGATGCTCGCTCGGCAACGAAGGCCTCGACCGCATCGGTGAACTCCGTGAGAGCTGTCATGGTTGTGGGCAAGCTGAGGGATGTCATGCCGCGCCGCGCGAGATAGACGCCGGCATCGAGCATGTCAAAGAAGAATAGTTCCTTCAAACTCTCTTCCACGGAACTGGCGGGATAGGGGCACGTGATGTCTCCTCGCCGAAAATGTAGAGTGGCCAGCGATCCAATCCCTGTGAATTGAAGCGGTGCTCCGGCAGTTTGGCAGATCGCGTTCAGTCTGTCGCGCAAATGCTCGCCCAGCGAAAATAGTTCCTCGGCCGCGGCGGGGGTGAACACCTCGCCCATCGCGGCAATGCCGGCCGCCATGGTCATCACATTGTTGTTGAACGTGCCGGCATGGGAAACGCAGCCGGCGAAAATCTCCATCACTTCTCGGCGGCCGCCAAAAGCGCCGAAGCTCATACCGCCACCCATATACTTACCCAGCGTTGTGATATCGGGCTGTATGTCGAGCCTTTGCTGCATCCCTCCGCCTGCCATCCGCGATGTCATAACTTCGTCGAAGATTAGAAGTGCTCCCGTCGCCCGTGCCGCCTCTGCGACAGCTGTCAGGAACTCCGGCGAACCGGCGATGCAACCGCCGCTGCCGAGCATCGGCTCAACGATTACGGCGGCGAGGTCGTCGCCTGCGGCCTTTATCGCAGCCACGGTGCCTTCGATTTCGTTGTAGTCACACAGTGTAACGGGGAAGGGAACTGTGATGGCGCTGGCGCCCGCTACAGGGAAGTACAGGACGCTACCATGGTAGCCACCCCTAAAGGCGATGATGCGGCTGCGGCCCGTCGATACTCGCGCAGCGCTCAGAGCAATAAGATTGGCCTCCGTACCACTGTTCGTGAAACGGATCATTTCAATGCTGTTAAAACGGTCGCACAGAATTCTGGCAAGACGCTGCTCGGCTTCGCCGACAGCTGACAGGCTCAGGCCGCGCGCCATGGCCTGCTGCAGGGCGTTGTGAATTCGCGTCTCAGTATGGCCAAAGAGCCCGGCCGTATATTCGCCGCACAGATCCAGGTACGCATTACCATCGATGTCCCAAAGGCGGCAGCCCTCGCCGCGAACCATGGCGGTCGGGAAGGGCCCATAAGCGAGCACAGTTCGGGTGTTGCCGCCAGGGAGAACCGACACGGCTTGGCGATGCAGTGCCGCGCTATTAAGGCGCTTAGCAGCATAGCGCTCGTGGGCTTGAAGCACAGTTGCGTCGAGGGATGATTTCAGAGGGACACTACCTAGGCTCATAGCAACATAGACCTCCATAACCGATTCAATTGAGATCAAAGAACCACACGTTTGAGATCGCGTCCATACCTTTGCGGTCACCTAAGCTGTGCACGAAACAGGTCGGGCAGAGATGACATGCCGACCTCGGCGAACATCCGCCAAATTCATAATCGATATTGAAACTATCTATTTGAGGAAGGGTTCGTTGTGCGCTAGTACTCAGCCGAATAAAGCATCATCAGCGAGGAGCCCGTTATGTTCGAACGCATCGAGATGATCAGGACGCCACTGGCGCGCGTCGTTCGCCATGGATCGGGCGTTGTCTTGCGGGCAGCTGATGAAGTGGTTTCGATGTGGGCACTATCAACGGATTCGCCGGCTACGGGCCATCGATCACTGCCATTCCGACGGGGCACGAGTGCCCCAAGGCGCTCGAAGCACGCAGGGGCAATGGGTCTTCCCGACAAATCGGCCCGGTTCGGGAGGGCTACGCGGTCGCCACGGTGCACGCCACGTTCCGCGACGCTTCACATCGCGCGACCCACGGCGAGCATTCTAAGAATCGTATGAGAAGGGTACGGCGCGGCTACAATCCGGAGCTTCCGAACAAGGCGGCGTTTTTTCACCTTTGCTGCGCTAGTCGTCGTCGAGGCCGTCAGGAGGCGTTGTCTCGTCGGACGTATCACTGCGATTGCGGGCCTCGCTGTTCCGTTCATGCAAAATAACGGGGGAAGAATGACCGTCAGGACCCGATGGCTTGCTGCTTCTGCAGGCGCAGAGCGTAGCGGCGCCTCAGGCGTCGTTGGCGCTCAATCGGAGCAGCCAACGGTCGTTCAATCAAAGTTAGGCGCCTCCGTGGAGGCGTGCTGTACCGTTGGCGATACCCGTACGATGCTGCAGGCGAAAGCCCAAACCCTAGTTTCCGATCTCGTTGGTGCCGATGGGGCGCCTGGAGCCTCCGCGTATATAATAGCGCCGAAACTGGATCTGGAAGTCGGAGTGGCGGCGGGCGTGACAGAGAGGGCGGGGTGCGAGCCGTTGACACCTACGCACCCCATTCGGATTTCAAGTGTCACTAAACCTTTTGTTGCCGCCGCTATCTTGCGGCTGTGGGAGATGGGAAAAATCGACCTAGTTCAATCAATTGATTCCTATCTGACTGCCGCCCACGTTTTAATTCTTGAAAATGGCGGTTACGATGTGAAGGCGATTACTGCACGCCATCTCCTTTCGCACACCGGCGGACTTTGTGATGTGTTCTACACAAATGCTTTCGCTCAGATGTTGCCAAAGCTGATGTCTGGGCAAGTAAGACATTGCTTCACTTTGGAAGAGCAACTGAAGATGGCGATGGAGAGCGGTCCGCGTTTCCGCCCGGGAGAGGCGTTTGAGTACAGCGACACCGGGTACCTCCTGCTAGGCGCGATCCTTGAGAAGATGACAGGCAAATCCATGGCGGTAGCAACGCGGGAACTCGTCGGCTTTGATCGCCTAGGGCTTGCAAGTACTTGGTGGGAAGTGCTCGAAGCGGAGCGCGAAGGCGTGCTCACCCGGGCGCACCAATATGAATATGCTTGCGGTTGGGACAGCTACGACGAAGACCCTCCACATGATCTTTTCGGCGGCGGCGGAATGATCTCCACGCCAAAGGACCTCGCCAGGTTTTTCTGCGCGCTGTTTCATGGCGAGATTTTCGAAAGGTCGGAAACGATCCACGTGATGGTATCCGTCGCCAAGACGACGACTCCAAGAAATCAGAACGACTCCGTTTATGGACATGGCCCTCAGATCCATAGCGTTGGAGAATTAACCGTCTATTCCCATCGCGGCTGGTGGGGACTCAATGTCGGATACGTGCCGGAGCTGGATATGGCGCTTAGCGTCGTTGGGCTGAGACGAGATATCCGGCCACGATACGCCGCAGCCTTCGACGAATTGATTCTGGAGGCAGCGCGTCTTCGGACCAAGCAGTAGTTGTCGGGCAGAAGCTTGCGGTCATTCGCCATCGCATGTCAAGAAAATGAGGGGAAATGCCATGATAATCATCGGATACACCTTGATGCAGTCACCCTAAACCGCCGGCGCAGTATTGGCGGTTCCTTCGGCCCCGCGCGGGCAGGGCAAACAGACAGTTCGGACGACGTGGTGATATCTAAATATCGATCCGGTTTTCACCACATCACAACCGCCTATGTTTGCATTCGGTGCTAATTTGGTGCCGTAGCCGCAGAGTGAGTCGCAACAGCCCCGTTCGAGGCGGCCAACGTCATACTGCACCCGACGACCCGATGGTCGCATGAAGGCTTGGGGAATGAAGATTGCCAATCGACAGGGTACCCTACGTGCGACGCCCGGCCAGACGAATGGCAGTCACCCTTTACCGCATGTGGGTTGACGGACAGGATTTCCATCGGTCAGCAGCTTAGGCTGAGTTGTCCACGGAATAGCGAGCGCTCGATGCAGGGCGCGATCCGGACGAGTTCGCATGATCTGTCGTTGCCGGTTCCCGAGCACGCCGAAGAGCTTTGAACCGATCGGACCCACGGACACCATCATGCCGGCGGCAGCGTGCACCAGAAGCAGATCATCGGAAGTTTGAAGGAACACGAGGCCGGGGTATCGGTTGGCGATCTGTGTCGCAAGCACGGGGTCAGCGACGCCTCGATCTTGTTCGACTTGACGTAGAGCTTCACGAACTGCGCTGGGATCAGGCGAATCTTGTGCCCCAGTGCCTGAGTCTCCTTGCGATCCATTGCGATCCAGTGCACGATTCCAGCCCGACGATTGCCGGCGCTGCCCGCTCAAAGAACTTCATCAACGTATCGCGTCGGAAGCGAACTCGCTGGGCTCGCCGTCGCTGTCCAAGCCGACGCCGTGGAAGATGTTCTTGCCGATATCGACACCATGGAGGGCCGCAGGGCGTGGCGCATTGCGTGGGGACATTGCAACCTCCTTTGTTGTGACTGCCCAGATGCTGCGGGGGGACGGGGCGGACCATCCCATTAATGGTGACGCTCGCGGCCAAGCGGAAAGCTGTTGCTACCCTGAAGGAAGGATTCGGGAGCTGACGGCGGGCGTGTAAAGCCATCGGCTGTTGCCGTATGACACAAAGGCTCCGCGCCAGCGCCCGTCGCTTCACCGCCCAGCAGGACACAACCCACGCCGGAAACGAACTCAAAAGCGGATAGACTGGGGGCAACGTCATCATGGCTTGCGCTGGCATTATGGCACGCCAGTGGCGGCGGTTGACTGTGTGGCTTCGATCCGTCGTTGGAGTCATGTGGAGCCGTCCGGGGACAAGGGAAACCCTCCCGGATTTGGTGCCGTCGTCGAAACCCTCCGGAGCCAGACGTCATCTTCTATGCGAAACGAATATTCTTGACGCCCGGTCCTTCAGGCGGAGCCCGCAAGCCGAACATGGCGGTGCCTGTCACGTAAATGTTCCGGAACTCGGTCCTGACTTGAAGGCGATAGAATCCAACCTTCTAAGTTACTGAACAATCACACGTTGAATGCGGCGCCGAGAGAATGTGCGAGAAAACGGAGATCGTCTATGCCGGCGATGGCGAAAACCTCTCGCAGGCTGACGCTGCACGCTTCTGAAAACTTTCCGCGGAAGAGTTTCCTTAATATCGTTTGCCTCCACGTTCACAGCGATGTCGCGTGCCTGCGACCCGGCCGGTGAAGCGCCAGGCAGGCCAGGTCTCAATGCCCTGTGACCGTTGCCCGAGTCAGGTTCAAGTTGGGCGACGAGGTTGGCTACAGCTACCAGCTCGACCCTGCGGACGTCACCCGTATTCTCCGCAATGTGCGTCAGGCCAAGCAGTTCTCAGGCTTCTGCATAGGCACCAACAATGGGCACGAGCCAAGGAACTAGTAGTCTCAGCAGACGCCTGGTACGCCCGGCCTTTGCACGCAATTTTAATGCCGGCGCCGACGCCTATATTGTGCATGGGCTGCATCAACTCAGAGGTGTTGAGATCTACAAAGGCAGGCCAATCCTCTATAGCATTGGAAACATCATCATGACGACCTTCGGACACCGTTGCCGGAATGGTGAAGTCAACCTCGACAACCGGGCCGGCGCGTCGTTCCAGGATCGGAACCGATCGGCGCAACGCCGAACTCATTCCGGCACAGCGGCGTTGCCCGCCGCGAGCCACAACACGCCCCTGCGACAGGAGGCCGATCCATCGCCGCTGCGCTGATCGTCAGAAGCTTGTCGCGAAGCTCGCCATCCACCTCAAGCTCGCCATGCTGCTCAAGCGCCGGCAGCAACACGGAGATCAGCGGCTTCCGTCGGCAACGCGGGGTGAGTTTCTCAATTCGCCCGACAGCAGTCTGTCTTCGATCATTTGGGTTTCCTTCTGGAGTGCAGCCGAGCAAACTCCGCCACAGCAGGTTCTCCCCATGGCCACCTCATCCCAGCACCGGCGCGTCAGCTGGCGACGGAAACTAGCCCGATAATGCCGCAGGCTGAATGTTCCCGATAGGCATCGTGGTCCCGCGCAGCGTCTGCCATCCTGGCTCGGGGACGATGGATGGCAAGTCGAATCAGCATGGCAACTCGGACGGAATTGGCTGCAGCGATTATCGGAGCGTTATCGATCGAGCTGTCAGCTGACCAGCAGCGGATCCTGGATGAGCTTGTCGCGGTTACCGGCTATCACCGCAAGAACGCGATCGGTATGCTCGATGATCATGAGGCGAAGCCGCCTTCCCATTGGCGGAATGCCGCCCGTTTGGCGCTCAGGGTCGAGAGGAGGCGTCCGACCGCCTCTGTTCGAAAAGTGCAAGAGCCTCAGACCTCTGTTACAGACACCAGCGGGAGGTCTCATCCTAATATCCCACTATGCTGACGGATCACTCACTCATGTGAGTTGCACCCGTCGCTTGCGTTGTGAGACATGCGTCATCGGGTGATGTGCTCGCCGCCACGTGGACCGGGCAATCACGAAGGCAGGCTCAGCCGGTGTTTAGGCAATGATGAATTTCGGCGTCTGACGACCACGCTGTCCGACACTGTTCTCGTCGCCTTTGTCAGACCCGCGACACCGCGTGTTGTGTCCATCTCTCGTTTCCGCAGGCAAAGAGCTGAACAGCAAGAACAACACTTCTTGTGCTGATCCACCAGATTGGCGCGAGATTTGCTTTCGGTGAACTGCGGCGACAGCTGCGCTCCGCCAGTCGTCGCCTAAGCGATAGCGCAATCGAAAAAGGAAGGAAAGCAACATGTCAAGACAGCGCCATCAAGTTAAGCCGACAAGCGCCCGTCCCATCCGCACGCCTGCGGCTCTGGTCGAGACCGGCCTCGTCACGGCTGAAGACGTTGCAGGTATCGAGGCTGTGGCCCAGCACTATGCCATAGCGATCAGCCCCGCCATGGCCGCGCTGATCGACCGGTATAATCCGAACGACCCCATCGCGCGCCAATTCGTGCCGGATGCGGCCGAACTGATCGCGACGCCCGAGGAGCGCGACGATCCAATAGGGGATCTCGCGCACAGCCCCGTTGAAGGCATAGTCCACCGCTATCCCGACCGGGTGCTGCTCAAGGCCATTCATGTCTGCCCAGTTTATTGCCGCTTCTGCTTCCGCAGGGAGATGGTGGGTCCGCAGGGGCTTGGCACCCTGTCCCCCGAGGCCATGGACAGGGCCCTCGGCTATATCGCCGATCACTTGCAGATTTCGGAGGTCATCCTCACCGGCGGGGAACCGCTCATGATCTCGCCCCGCCGCCTCACGGAAATTATGCAGCGGCTGGCTACCATCGATCACGTGAAGATCGTTCGCTTCCACACCCGCGTCCCGGTGGTCGAGCCGGAGCGGATCGACAAGGCTTTGATCGCGGCCCTGAAGACAAGTCGGAAAGCGACCTATGTAGCTCTCCACGCCAATCATCCGCGCGAGTTGACGCCTTCGGCTCGTGCGGCCTGCGCCAGGCTCGTCGATTCAGGCATTTTGATGATCAGTCAGTCTGTGCTGCTGAAGGGCGTCAACGACGACTCCGACACGCTCGCGGCCCTCATGCGCGCCTTCGTGGAAACGAGGGTGAAGCCATATTACCTCCACCACCCGGACCTTGCTCTGGGCACAGGCCATTTCCGCCTGACCATCAAGGAAGGCCGGGCTCTGGTCGCAGGCCTGAGAGGCCGGATTTCGGGACTGTGCCAGCCGACGTACATCCTCGACATTCCCGGTGGGCATGGGAAGGCGGTGATCGGACCCGATGCCATCCGGCAAGACGATGCAGGTTGCTTTACCGTCTCCGACTTCAAGGGCGGCGGGCATGCCTATCCACCTGCGGATTAATCAGCCTGATTCAATTACCTATCACTACTTTGGCACGTTAACGATTTCTAATCCAATGTGGATTGACGCTGCGCACTCCGATGCAGAGGCACGCCATGAACCTCGACAACACGCTTCGCTAAATCCAGACCTATTCGAACGACCTGCATGATATCCTCCTTCGTCGCAGTTTCGGGAATCCACCATGTAACGCTCGGCCTTCTCGCCGAGGAAACGGGCAAAGGCGTTCATGCGACGCCTCCCGGAAAAGGGAGTACGACCTCGGCGAGTTGCGAGGCCGCGACCTTCAAGCACAGCGCCGTTGTGTTGATGCTGCGGTGCCCGAGAAGATCGGCGACCTCGTTGATTGGCCTTCGCTGCCTGACGAGTTGGGTGGCAAGGCTGTGGCAGGAGATGCGCACCTGCGACCCGCCCGAGTTCGACCCCGCCATGCCGCAACCGCTTCCGCACGATCCTCGAAACAGGCGACGCGCACTTGAAAGGTCCGGGCCGCGTGAAGGACAGGCCAAGCCACCCATCCCTTTGCGCATATCGCACCGCTGCGTCGTAAGATATACCCGCCTCGGACCGGAGCGAGATCATGCCACCGCCTTCAGAGCGACAGCACCCGGCGCAACTCTGCCTCGTTGACCGCGGCGTCCACCCGCACGTGCCCACCGCCGACCAGGACGATCTCATCATGCCGCGCTGTACCGCCCCGGCCGCCGCGGCCGGTGAGCTAACTGATGCGCTGCTGACAACTTCGACGGGGACCAATTCCCAGCGGCGAAGCCGCCGACGTCGGCGTGCGCATCTGCCGGCGCCAGGTGAACAACAGGTTCGCATTGATATCGTGCCGCCGCGCCACCAGCGACACCGACGCCCCCTGAGTCACAGCTCTCGGCAACCAGCCGCTGCTTGTCTTCGAGAGTGTATGACTTGCGCCGGCGGGCGCGCCATCCCAGAAACTTGGCCAGCCACTGCATGCGTCGCGATCGTGTCCATTAAGCCTCGCCGTGGACCCTATCCTCAGCGTCCAGCGCGCGATCGCTATCCGGTCCGAACCGCGCCCGGGCGCTTACGGCATCATCCGGGAACCGCGAACACCTCATTGGTCAACTGAGCCCATCCACCTCATGATGAGGAGGTCAAAGTGACGACCTCGCCAGAACCATGAGCCTGACCCGCGATGCCAACTGCGATCAGTTGAGAACCGAGATTAGAGATCTCCTGGGACGTCACCCGCAAACCTCCAGTTTGCGGCATCGCGCTCGTTGGCATAGGTGTTGCGTTAGCCACGAGCGGATGCGTCAACTACCAGATGCGGTAGTATCGTCGCTGGCCCAAGAACTTTAGAACTCATGTTCTTCCGCACTGCGTCTGAGGTCAGGCTGATACCGAATTACCCATACTACGGCATCGCACGCTGGGAAAGGTCAATAGCCGATGACAAGAAGAGCAATCATCCTGATTGAAGGAGCAAGTAACGGTCCGCTATACGTCCAAGCGGCCCATCGGCTTGGTTTTCATCCAATCACCCTTTCGGCTGACCCAGCTCAATACGACTACGTCGCAGCGGAAGGCGCCGAGGCCATCCGGGTCGATACCACTGATGTAGAGGCGCTGATCCGCGAATGTTCCCTGCTCCGTTCGACCTATGACATTGCTGGCATTACGAGCGCCCGGGAAGCCGTCTATGCGACAGTTGGTAGGCTCTGCCGGTATTTCGGCCTACCTGGACCGGACCCCATAGCGATTGAACGATGCTGCGATAAAGTCATTCAACGTCAGCTCCTCGCGCAGGCCAACATTCCCATACCTGCTTATCGCGTGGCGGCGAGTGCGACGGATGTAGAAAGCGCTGCCGTTGAGATCGGCCTGCCGGCAATTGTCAAGCCGTCAGTCGGCATCGGCAGCAGCGGTGTCCAGTTGTGCCGCACGGTCGAAGAATTAGCCAAACATGCGACTAATCTGTGTGGCCTGACACACACATCGCAGCCCTCGCCCAGGATACTGATCGAAGAATTCGCCCAAGGCCAATACTATAACGTTGACACGATGGGACATGAGGTGATTGGAGTTGGTACCGCTGAGTTCGACTGCCTACCGCATTTCGTCTTCCGTGAGGTCACCTTTCCAGCCCCGCTGACCGATGACGAGCATAAACGTATCGCTGATGTGTCGTTGAGCTGTTTGCAAGCTCTCGGTCTTGGCTGGGGGCCTGCGAACATCGAACTCCGGTGGACGAAGCATGGCCCAGTTGTCATTGAAGTCAATCCTCGTCTGGGTGTCGGTCCTCAACTGGTTCATCTGGCTTACGGTGTCGATCTCGTGACCGAGCACATCAAGCTTGCCACCGGTGGTAAATGCGATTTGCGTAAAAAGCGCTCACATACTGCCGCGTGGCGCTACCTACTTCCTGGCCTCGATGGCACCCTCGATTGGATCGACGGCAACACTCAGGCTGCTGCCGTACCCGGCGTCGCCGAGGTCAAATTGTATGCTCAGCCCAAGAAGCCCATCGTCAGAAAAGGCGATTCGCAAGACTGCATCGGACATGTCACCGCTACTTCACCCGACCGTACTCGGACCGAGACCATACTTCAGCACGCCGTCGACTTAATCCGTTGGTCGATTACACCATTTCCGTCCCTTGACGAACAGGGACAGTCTGGGGCTGCTTGCCTCCCCGGACTAGCGCAGGAGCCAAGTAAGAGGTGATCCTCAGAGGACATTGCGAAACAGAGCAGGAGAGATGCGGATTTTGCCAAGCGTTTTACTACAATCCTCAGGAAGTTGCGGCTGCGCACGAGTGTAACATAATGGAATCGGCCCTCGTGAGGAGGGGCCGCTATGGATAACAATGTCTGGCGGCAGCGACGCTATTGCGACAGGCACAACTCACAGCGTCAGGAACTCCGCTGCCCGCCTGGTTCCACGTGCTCCCACCACTGAAGGTGCGCAGAGATTCCACTCCGGCCGGGAATCAAACACGGTCGCGCCATAGATGCCACCAATGGTCATGATTATGATTATTTGTTTGCACTATCGACCATGCTCAGTCAATGTTGGGCAGAATTATGTTCTAAACGCAATATGTGCCCTCAAATTGCTTTTTGGCAGCGCACTCAGCGGAACGGCACTGAGCCGGTCTGCGTGCGCTTTCCAAGTCGTGCGCGGGTAAACCAGAATTGGGTGATTTGCATGCCACTTCCCGACAAACGAAGCTCGATCGGCGAGGCTATCTCGGCCATTGGGGAGGGCGCATCCGTGATGCTCGGCGGCTTCGGTGTGCCCGGAACCCCGTTCTGTCTGATCCGTGAGCTGGTCAGACAGGGGCCCCGCAATCTGACTATAATCAAGAACGACGCCAATGAGGCGGGCATGGGCGTCGACTGGCTCCTGGAAAATGGCCAGGTAGCCAAGCTGGTGACCAGTCATATCGGGCTCAACCCAACGGCGATGCGGGCGATGAACGAGGCCGCAATCCAGGTTGAGTTCGTCCCGCAGGGTATTTTGGCCGAGCGCATCCGCGTGGCCGGTGCCGGGATGATGGGTTTCGTCTCCGACATTGGGCTTGGTACTGCCGTTGAGGAGGGCAAGCAGCGTGTTTCCGTAGATGGCAAGGCGGGCCTCTTGGAGATCGCGTTGCGGGCTGATTTCGCGCTCGTCCACGCCAACAAGGTCGATGCTTTCGGCAACCTCTACTTCTCAGCCGTAGCCCGAAATTTCAATCCGCTAATGGCCATGGCCGCGTCCAGAACTATCGTCGAGGCCGAGGAAATCGTGGCATTCGGCACCCTCGCGCCCGAGAATATCCACTTGTCCGGAGCCTTTGTCGACGCAGTAGTTGAACTCAATGAATTGCCGGAGGTTTACGGTGTTGTCGAACGCTAAAGAGCGAATGTTGAAGCGCGCGGCCGCCGATATTCTAAGCGGCATGACTGTCAATTTGGGAATTGGGCTGCCGACCGAGGTTCTGCAATACGTTTCGCCCAGCACGCCCGTCTGTCTGCATTCGGAAAACGGAATCGCAGGCGTTGGCCCAGTGTCGGCGCCAGAGAAGGCCGACCGCAACCTGATTGACGCGGGCGGCGCCTATGTCTCGACCATTCCCGGCACGGCGTTCTTTGATAGCGCGGTGAGTTTCGCCATCGTGCGCTCAGGGCGGCTAGACCTGAGCCTCCTCGGTGCCTTTCAGGTGGCGGCAAACGGCGACTTGGCGAACTGGAAGATACCCGGCAAATTCTCGCCTGGTATGGGTGGGGCAATCGAACTGGCGCAGAAGGCGCGTCGGGTGGGCGTTGTCATGATGCACACGGACAGCAAGGGCGATCCGAAGATCCTTAGCCAATGCACCCTACCACTTACGGCCAAGGGTCATGTGAACCGAATCTACACCGACATGGCGGTATTCGACGTCGTCCCCGAAGGGTTATGCCTTCGCGAGATCGCTGATGGTACCAGCCTTGCCGATCTAGAGGCCGTCACCGGCGCGGCATTCCATGTTCCAAATCAGGATTTGCCGAGGTTTTAGATGGACAGGACGACTATCCTGCATGCCGTCGATTCGGTCTTCGACAAAGAACTGGATTTTCTGACCGAACTTGTGCGCCATCCGTCGACCCGGGGACTCGAACAGTCGGCACAGGATTTTGTTGCCGGAGAGTTGGCTGACCGCGGGTATGAGGTCGACCGCTGGCAAATCGACGTAAAGGACATCGCAGACCTGCCCGGCTTCTCGCCGGCTACTGGGAATTATGAGAACGCTGTGAACGTGGTGGGTAGCCTGCGAAGCCGAACCCGTAGCGGCCGCAGCCTGATCCTCAACGGCCATATCGACGTGGTGCCCGCCGGGCCACTGGATATGTGGAACCGCGCCCCTTTCGACCCATACGTCGATGGCGACTGGATGTTTGGCCGCGGCGCGGGTGACATGAAAGCCGGATTAGCCTCGAATCTCTTTGCAATTGAGGCGTTAAAGCATCTCGGCCTGCGCCCGGCCGCGGACGTGTTCTTTCAGTCCGTTGTGGAGGAGGAGTGTACAGGAAACGGCGCGCTCGCCTGCTTGCAACGCGGCTACCGCGCCGATGCGGCATTGATCCCCGAGCCTTTTGCCGAAAAGCTCGTATCCTCTCAAGTCGGCGTTATCTGGTTTCAAGTGCACCTGAGGGGTGTGCCGACTCATGTCGCCTATGCCGGTTCCGGCGCCAACGCGATCGAAGCGGCCATCCCGCTGTTCGAGGCGCTGCACCGCCTTGAGCGGCAGATGAATGCGGTGGAATGCCGCCATCACGACTATGTCGACCACAGCCACGCCCTCAATCTCAACGTCGGCAAGATCGAGGGCGGGGATTGGGCCAGTTCCGTTCCAGCTTGGTGCATTTTCGATGCTCGCATGGGGGTATTTCCCGGACACAAACTCGATGATGCGCGCCAAATGATCGAAGAGACCATTTTCGATACGGCCCGGAACCATCCCTTCTTAGCCAGGAGCCGACCAGAAATTGTCTATAACGGCTTCGCGGCCGAAGGCTATTCATTCAAGGACGACAAGAGTGCGCCCGCGCACGCAGCGCTGGCTGCGTTGGACCGAGCTCATAGTCTTGTCGCTGGCAAGCCACTGCAACACGCGGCTATTACCGCCACGACGGATGCCCGCTTCTTCGGCCTCTACGCTAACACGCCCGCGCTGGTCTATGGACCGCGCGCCGAGGCGATCCATGGCTTCAACGAGCGCGTCGATCTGGAGTCGGTTCGGCGCGTGACCCAAACGACCGCCTTATATATTGCCGACTGGTGCGGCCTGGAGGAAGAATAATCTATGCGAGACGCCGTCATCGTTTCGACCGCCCGCACCCCAATTGGCAAGGCCCATCGCGGCGCTTTCAATGCGACGCAAGGGCCGGTCCTGGCCGCCCATGCCATGCGCGCCGCTTTAACTCGGGCCGGACTGGAGGGCGGCGAGGTGCAGGATTTCACGCTCGGCTGCGCACTGACCCAAGGCACCAGCGGCATCAATGTTGCGCGGCACGCCATTTTTGCCGCAGGTTTTCCAGACGGTGTGCCTGCCGCCACCATCGACCGGCAATGCGCATCCGGCCTGGCGGCTATCGCGACGGCCGCGAACCAAATCCGGTCCGGCGAGTGTGATGTAGTCTTGGCTGGCGGCATGGACAGTGTCTCACTGGTGCAGAACGACGACTGGAACGGCACCAATTATCGCATTTCCACGATCCGGGACGGATACTACATTCCAATGCTGGCGACGGCGGATCTGGTTGCGCGCAAGTATCGCATCAGCCGCGCGGCGCAGGATGAATATGCGCTGATCAGCCAGATGCGCACCGCGGCGGCGCAGGAAGCGGGACGTTTCTCCGATGAAATAATTCCAGTCGAAGCTAAACAGCTTCTGAAGAACCGAGAAACCGGCGAAGAAAATATCGTCTCCGTCATACTGGTGCGCGACGAATGCAACCGTCCTGACACCACTCGGGAAGGCTTGGCGGAGCTCTCGCCCGTCATGGGCGAGGGCTCGACCGCCACCGCGGGCAATTCCTCTCAGCTTTCCGACGGCGCCTCGACGTGCGTCCTGATGTCGGCCTCCGAAGCGGCCTCGCGAAACATCAGCCCGCTTGGTGTCTTCCGCGGCATGCTGACGGTCGGTTGCGCTCCTGAGGAAATGGGGATCGGGCCCGCGCTCGCCATTCCGCCCCTGCTCAAGCGCCACGGCCTTTCGGTCGACGACATAGGATTTTTTGAGATCAACGAGGCTTTTGCCGCGCAAGTGGTCTATTGCCGCGACCGACTTGGACTGGATCCGGATAAGTTGAACGTCAATGGTGGCGCCATCTCGATCGGTCATCCTTACGGGATGAGCGGAGCGCGCCTTGTTGGCCATGCGCTGCTAGAAGGCCGTCGACGAGGTGCGCGATATGCCGTGGTCAGCATGTGCGTTGGCTGGGGGATGGGGGCCGCAGCGCTGCTTGAGTTCGGTTCCTGAGCACAATCGGCATCTCAAGCACCTACTAGCGATCGGAGCAGAGAGGATCAAATCATGACATCTGGAGTGTCATTTCGGGTAGCCGAATGCGAGGACTCCGAAGAGATCGTATTGGCGCTACGCCTGCTCGCTGATTCGCTCGGCTTTCCTGGGCGTTTTAAAAGCACCCGCGAAGATATCGAAACCGCCGGCTTCGGGCCCCGGCGCGACTTTACTGTGATGTTGGCCGAGTGCGACGATAGGATCGCGGCAATCTGCCTCTACTTCCCAGTGTTTTCTACCTGGATGGGAAAACCTGGTCTGTACATTCAGGACCTGTTCGTTCACGAGGAATTCCGCAACCATGGGATTGGTGAAAAGCTGCTGCGCCACGTCGCCCGGTTTGCTCACGATAATGGTTATCGCTATTTCCGCCTGACCGTCGATCATGGGAACCAAGGCGGGTATCGCTTCTATCGTCGGCATGGATTTAAGCCGGTGAATGATGAGACGAGCTATACTCTCTATGGCAAGGCTTTCGACGACTTCGCTGGCAGCGGAGGGAAAACGCCCCTTCCGACGCTACACCGGTAGGCTTCTTCAATTATTAGCCGAGCGTGTCCTGCCCGGGATTTGTCGCGTCTGCGTGTAACCGGAAACCGATGCGCTGCTGAGGTCGCCGGCGCAGCAAAGCCCGACGGACGCAGCGCCCCGAGACATCGTTCAAATCAAGCTCCGGATGTGGCGCAATTGCCGGCAAGGCGCGTGCCGTTCTCACTTGTAAGGTAAGGAGAACCAAGTTGGAGCGGCGCGTCAGCGTGAGCGCACGTCATGTCGAACAAGGTGAGTGCGCTCGCGAGCTACCGAGAGCATGCATACTTCGGATCACCCCAGCGCGTTGGCCCCCCCAACAAGCTCACTGCCACGCGCTCGCTAAAATCGACCGCAGAGGCGACTCCATGATCCGGGGACCCCGTTCCGGCTGTTGAAAGCGCGGTGTCTCTACCCCGCTGGAGATCCCTGCTTTTCGTTCCCGCTCACGTTCCGCGCTTTGTGGACACGGCCCATGAGCGCGGTGCAGATGGCGTCATACTCGACCTCGAGGACTCGGTTCCTCAGGATCAGAAGGGTGAGTCACGGCGCCAACTTTCTGCATCGGTGGCAAAGGTAGGCCGCAAGGGCACACATGTTCTAGTTCGCATGAATCTTGGTTTGCGCGCCTTGGCAGCCGATCTCGATGCGCGCCGTGATGGCGGGTGTTGACGCGCTTGTTCTTCCGAAGACGGAGTCGGCAGAGTGGGTATCAGAGATCGCGGATGTGGTTTCGGAACTTGAACATGAAAGAAATCTGCCACCGGGACGCATCCGGTTCGTTGCCCAGATCGAAACCCCAGGCGCCCTGCAAAGGCTCGCCGCCATTGCAGCGGCGCATCCCAGGATGGTCGCAATGGCGCTCGGTCCTGAAGACTTCAGTGCGGCTGTTGGCGGCTCGCCGGAGTTCGACCTTCCGTTGACACCGAACCTTTCTGTTCTGTTTGCAGCGCGTGCCGCCGGCTTACTCCCACTGGGCTTCATAGGAAGCATAGGCGAGTTTTCCGACACGCATAAACTTCGTGAAACCGCGGCGCAGGCGCGGCGGCTCGGCTTTGTCCTTTGGGAAGTGAGTGGGCCCGTCGTGTGCTCCTTGCGGAAAAAGAAGCCGCGGCGCAGGGCAGAGCTGCTTTCGCCTTGAACGGCAAGATGGTCGATGTCCCGGTTATCCGAAGAGCGCGAGAAATTATAGCCACGGGTCCTGCAGGCGGGTGGGGCGTTTGGGTCCTCAGCGGCTGTTTCAGAGACCAGACGGAACGACCCTTACCAAGGTGGCCCACTTGCTCGGCCTTGATTTGCTACAGCGTGGCACAATTATTGCTATCGCGCCATCGCATTTCGAGATAGATTACATCAATTTCAGTCCGCCCTCGGAAGAGTAGCCGTGGAAATTAGGCAGTTAAGATATTTCGTCGGCGTGGTCGAAGCAGGCAGTTTCACGAAAGCCGCTGGCTTTCTTAATGTCGCTCAGAGTGCGCTGAGCCTACATGTGCGTCAACTGGAGGAGGGTTTCGGCACTCAGCTGCTAATACGCGATAGGACCGGCGTGAGCGTCACGGCGTCAGGAGCCAAACTCCTCGATCGGGCGCGGGCGATTCTCAGGGAAATTCGCCTTACTGAGGTGGAGTTGACCACCACGGCGGCTTCCCCGGCTGGGGAGGTGACTATTGGCATTCCGTCTGGAGCTGCTCGAGTCTTAAGCGGCCCGCTGCTTGAGTCGGTAAGAAACGAACTGCCCAAGGTGTCCCTCAAGATGGTCGAGGGTATGACTGGACCGCTAGAGGAGTGGATGGCTGCTGGACGCTTCAATCTGGCGGTTCTCTACCGCACCGCGGACAGTGTAGGGCGAATGACGGTGCTAGCCCGCGAAAACCTTTGTCTGGTGGTTCCGCCCAGTGAGCCACCCTTCGAAGATGCAATATCTCTGGCTGACCTGCATGCATTCCCGCTGGCGGTCCCCATGCGCAACAATAACGTCAGACGTTCAGTCGCTGACGTCGTCGCACAACACGGTTGCGCGCTGGACGTCAAGTTTGAAGTGGACTCGCTCTCAACGATTATCAACATGGTGATAGAGGGAAAGGCCCATTCTATTCTCGCCCCGTCCGCGGTTCAGAAAGAAGCCTCTCAAGGGCTGGTGCGGACCGTCAAGATTGTCGATCCGGTGATTACCCGCTCCGTCGTGCTTGCTGTGAATCCGAAAGATGAGCGTTCTGCAGCCGTTTCCGCGGTGCGTAAGCTCATCCCCAAGGTGGCCAGAGAATTAATTGAGAGCCGCGGCTGGGCTGCGGTGGCTGCTGAGCCGACCTGACAACACTTCAAGCTACAAAGCTGGAGCATGACCGCTTGCCGCTATCAAAATCAGATCAATCTGGATTCCAGATGGAATTCGGCACTAATCGATATTTGACCCGCCGCGACCATCGCTATGAAACTGGCTCAAGCGAGTTCAGCGGTTTCGACATCGAACAGCGCTCGTATGGCATGAAAACAAAAGTGGAGCGCGCGATGTCCGACGCTAGGAGCCACCAGCTCTTTATCAACGGCAAATGGCGAGCCGGCGGTAGCAGAGCCACTTTGCCGGTGGTTAACCCGGCGACTGAGAAGGTATTTGCCTCGGTGGCTTCGGCGACGCCGTCGGATTTGGATGAGGCCCTCGCTTCGGCCGAGCGCAGCCGCAGAGCGTGGTCCGCACGTCCTGCGAAAGAGCGCGGTGAAATCCTCATGGGAGCCGCTAGGATCCTGGCAGCGAAGGTTGACGCAGCAGCAAGGGACCTGTCGGCCGAACAGGGAAAGACGATTGCCGAAGCGAGAGGGGAATACGCGCGCGCGGTCGAAACTCTGGAATGGAACGGCAGGCATGCCGAAGAGCTGTCGGCCCCGATTCCGATGGGGCCGAACCGGATGGTCGTCCCGGAGCCGCTCGGTGTCGTTGCTGCCTTTACGCCGTGGAACTATCCAGCCGTTCTCATCGCCCGCAAGCTCGCCCCCGCGCTTGCGGCAGGCTGCCCGGTGATCCTCAAAGGGGCTGAAGAGACCCCGAGCGTTGCGGTCCATATCGTTGAGTCATTGCGCCAAGCAGGCATCCCCGACGGCGTGGTCAGTCTGGTCTTCGGTGTTCCGGTTCATATATCGCGGCATCTGCTCAGTTCGCCAATCGTGAAGGTGTTGACTTTCACGGGCTCAACCGCCGTTGGAAAACAGCTGGCCACGCTCGCGGCGAACAATTTGCAGCGCTGCATCCTTGAACTCGGTGGACACTCCCCGGTTATTTTGTGCGAGGACGCGGACCTCGCAAGGGCGATACCGGCTATTTCGGAATACAAATTCGAGTGCGCGGGGCAGAGCTGCAATGCTCCCAGCAGGATTCTGGTTGCCCGGTCCCGCTGTGAGGAATTCCTGTCCCGGATGACGGATGCGGCTCGCAAGATCAAGATCGGGCCACCAGACGACCCTGCAACGGACATGGGTCCGATGGCGAACGCGCGGCGAATCGAAGCCATGCAGCGCCTGACCAAGGATGCGGCCGAACGCGGCGCCCGCATCGAGATAGGTGGCGCTCGCCTCGACCGACCGGGCTTTTACTGGCCGCCAACCATCCTGACGGGCGTGCCAAAGGATGCCAGAGTGCTTCATGAAGAGCCGTTCGGACCGATCCTCACGGTCGCGCCGTTCGACACGCTCGAAGAGGCCATCGAGGAAGCCAACGCCACTGAGTATGGCTTGGCCGCTTACTTCTTCACGGAAGCTGCCGATACACAACGAAAGCTGACCAACAGTCTTTCGGCGGGCGCTGTCAGTGTGAATTACCTGAAAGGGGTTTCCGCGGACGCCCCTTATGGGGGTGTCAAGCAGAGTGGTTACGGATATGAAGGCGGCGAGCAGGGGGTCCGAAGCTTCCAAATCCTCAAAATGGTCAACGGCCTCAGCTCATTTGGATGAATCCGGTGGGAAATAGAAGACGGACCATCGCCGGCAAGGACATCACAAGGAGCGTTGCCGACGCACTTCAGTACATCTCGTACTACCATCCTCCAGATTACATCCGGTCTCTTACGCAGGCCTACGCGCGCGAACAGAGTCCGTCGGCAAAGAACGCAATCGGCCAAATTCTGCTGAACTCCCGCATGGCGGCCTTCGGGCGGCGGCCGATGTGCCAGGACACCGGCCTAGTGGTGGTCTTCGCCAAGGTCGGCATGGACGTCCGCATCAACTCAGCGGGCAGTTTCGCAGACCTCGTGAATGAGGGCGTCCGTCGGGCATATCTCGATCCGGACAATCCGCTTCGGGCGTCGATCGTTGCCGATCCTCTCGCCGGACGGGTCAACACCCGCGATAACACGCCGGCAGTCGTCCACGTTGACCTTGTGCAGGGTAACCAGATTGAGATTACCATTGCCGCAAAAGGCGGCGGATCGGAGAACAAGGCACGCTTTACCACCTTGAACCCCAGCGGGTCTGTTTCCGACTGGGTAGTCGATACCGTTTCGACCCTCGGCAGTGGGTGGTGTCCGCCCGGCCTGATCTCCGTTGGCATCGGTGGTAGCGCTGAAAAGGCGATGCTGCTGGCCAAGGAAGCCATGAACGACCCCATCGATATGGCGGAACTGATCGCCAGGGGGGCGTCAAGCGCAGAGGAGGGACTGCGGATTGACCTTTATGAGCGGATCAACGCGCTTGGTATCGGCGCCCAAGGCCTTGGTGGTCTGACGACGGTCGTTGACGTCAAGGTTGCGACCTATCCTACTCATGCGGCGTCCAAGCCTGTGGCGCTCATCCCGCAATGCGCCGCCAACCGGCACCTGAAGTTTACCTTGGATGGCTCTGGACCCATTAGGCTTGATCCTCCCGATCTGAGCGAATGGCCCGAGGTTGGAACGGAAGAATTGAGGCCAGCCGGCGTACGAAGGATTAATCTTGATACGCTGACGAAGGAAGAGACAGCATCGTGGCGCTGCGGGCAGACCCTCCTTTTATCCGGAAAGATGCTGACGGGCCGTGACGCAGCCCACAAGCGAATGGTCGAACTGATCGATGCCGGCAAGCCGCTTCCAGTCGATCTGGGGGGACGCGTGATCTACTACGTCGGTCCTGTCAGGGCAGTGAGGAATGAGGTTGTTGGACCCGCTGGTCCAACAACCTCCAGCCGCTTGGACGACTTTACGGACAAGGTGCTCGCCGAAACCGGCCTTTTCGCGATGGTGGGCAAAGCGGAGAGGGGACCGGCCGCCATCGCGTCGATCGTAAGACACAAAACTCCATATCTTGCTGCAGTGGGTGGCGCTGCGTACCTGATTTCAAAATCGATTAAGGCGGCGCGGGTCGTTGCCTTTCAAGAGCTGGGCATGGAAGCCATCTATGAATTCGATGTGCAGGACATGCCTGTTATCATGGCCGTCGATGTTGAGGGAAACTCCATTCACAATTCCGGGCCTGTTGAGTGGCGTAAGCGTATGGCGGCCGACAGCATCGCACGCAACATCGGCGTTTGAGTCTTCCCGGTTGGATGATTTCGGCCAGACTCCAGCGCAAAATTGTTGGGCGAGTCGTAGGACGAGCGGCATTTGCGGTGCCCTGCGCCTCGGCGAGCCGGACGAGCAAGGTCTTCAATTCACCCCGAAGCTGAATGTGCCAGTGAATACTGCATAGAGTGTGTCGTCCACGCGATCGAGGCTCGAATTGCTGTCGCGGCACTCTATTAAGTACGGCAGCGGAGATTCAAGAAATGGGTTATCTATTTATCAGGACATCCCCGACGCCGCCGACTATCCACTCCAGCTGCACCATTGCTCCGTTAGGCGTTGGGCCGATAGCCAAAACACTTCTGCATCTTTTCTCAGCGGATCGCTCTCGCTCAGCTGATTTTCGTACCCGATTCTGGCACATCTCGGGCCGAGAACGGCCTTCTACTACTACATCGGTCGTTTCAATTGGTGATAGAATTGATCGGCACACAACGCGGTGTCGATCGCTGCTTGAGAGCAACAGGTTATGAAGTCGAAACCGGATCCCGTGCAACTCGACAGTTGGGACGTCCGGATTCTCTCCGAAATTCAGGCAGACGGTCGGATTTCAAAAAGTGAGCTTGCAAAACGAGTTCATCTTTCGGCGTCGGCCTGTTCGGAGCGGCTCCGAGCACTCAAGGCCGCAGGGATTATTGAGGGATTCTACGCGCGACTGAGTCCTGCTCTCATCGGTGGCATGATCTTTGTATTGGTGGAGGTTGTGCTGGATCGCCATCGTCTTGAGGACCAACGACACTTCGAAACTGCAATCCAAGAGATTCCGGAAATCCTGGACTGCTGGGCAATTGGGGGCCGCGTCGATTATCTGATGCGGGTCGCGTCTCGTTCTATGGCCGCCTATCAGGATTTCATGGAGGGACTGCTGCAGGCAGGCTTAGGGATCGATCAATACTATAGCCTTGTCGTTACGAAACCAGTGAAGTCCAATTCACCAATACCCTTGTCCGCCCTGAGGCAACGGTAAAACCCGAAAAGCTTTAGTTTCCACGGCGTTTGGCTCGGCTCCCGTAGATTCGTCGGCAAAAAGCGTCCATTCCGACGAAACCCAAGGGACATTTGCGGTATACTAATTGCTGGAAAGGTGGCCGAGCGCTATCCGCAAGTTGATGGCGAGGAAGGACTATGCGCTTGAGCAATCTGGAACCGATCGATTCCAGGAGACGGATCGAAGCAGCCATCGGACGCACTTGGCCAAGCACGGTTGCGGCGAGAAGCCAACCGGATCGTGCCTGGTGGAGGAGGCGTCCATATCTGAGATGCGGAGTGCCGAAAAGTGCCTCTACAGCTACCTCAAGGGGGGAACCTTTGCCCTGGAATGGCGGTCAGTGACGATTGAGCTTAGTCGCGGTCAGCGCCCGTGTAGGGGGGCAGCGTTGGCAAGCCGACGGGTAGCGGGATTGCAAGCTGGCCCGCTCGGCCTTGGCGAGCAAACCGGCCCTCGTCGGAGATCGCTCCATCGCCTTTTTAAGTCCTAAGTTCGTTGCTGATCAAGATTAGGAGATCGTCTGTCCTGTTTGACATTGCTGGTCTCCGCAGCCTTCTGAGCGAGGAGCATCGCTGAGCCGCGGTCGCGTAGGTGGGTGACAAGCCCGGTCACGCTGCCAGGGGACGTGGTCTTCGAGAAGGTGGAGGTTGCGCTACCGGCTGGAGAGCATTGCGGTTTCCCGAAGGCCAGTTTTCACGAGACAATGGGTCGCTTAATCGAATGGGCGTCTAGTTCATAGGTTGCGAACAGAACATGGGGGATTTGAATAGTGCTACTGACCGAGGCAGAGCTGAAAAAAGTTGCGAATGCCACTCGAGGACATAGAGCCGCATCGATCGTTCTAAAGGAAGAGATGGCCGCAGCTACAGCCAGATCGTCATTCGACGTTTTTCTGTCACATTCTTTCAAGGACGCAGAGATCATTCTTGGTGTTAAGCGAATTTTTGAGGAGCTTGGGTTCACTGCTTACGTAGATTGGATCGAAGATTCACAACTGGACCGCACAAAGGTCTCCTCGGCCACTGCCGAGTTGCTGCGGACCCGTATGAGGCAGTCAAGACGCTAATCTATGTGCATTCGAACAATTCTCCAGGATCCAGATGGATGCCTTGGGAGCTTGGCTTTTTCGATGGCTTTCGGACCGCGGTAGCAGTTCTCCCCGTGGCAAAAAATTCTTCGGAAATTTTCTCTGGGCAAGAATTTTTGGGCTTATACCCCTACATCGATGGGACCGGACCTGCAGTCCTGTTTATAAACAGAGGGACCGCGTCTAGCTCAAGACTAGGCTCTATAAGCTCGACTGCAAACGTTACGTTTGCCAAATCCTGGCTTAAAGAATTTGCTGCCATAAAATAGAATGGCGTGCTCTAAAAAATGAAATATCCTGGACTTTATAATAGCGCTGACGTGGCATCTAACGAGCAGCAGGCGACATTTCTTCGCCTGATCCGGGCAGAGTACATTCTTCTTTTTTTCGCGTCTGTTCTCTCTTTGGATTTCTCGCCATCAAAAGCCTATTTCGGTGTGTATGCGGCGGTGTTTCTTTGCTCAATGGGAATCCTCATCTTCCGGTCGGTCACAAAGCCCGAGCAGGTCTGGTATCAAGCTAGAGCTTTGGCCGAGTCAGTAAAGACATTGACCTGGCGCTTTGCTATGCGAGCACAGCCGTTCGATGACGTGCGTGCGGCCGACGCTAGAGCTGATTTTCGCAAGCTCATGGAAGGTATCCTTGACAGCAATCGTCACCTTGGCAGCGCGTTGAGCGGCAAGGATTCAGCATCCCCACAAACAACAGACGAGATGATGTCGATAAGGGACTCGCAGCTAAAAGCACGAAAAGAGCTATATCTGCAGAAACGAATTTGCGATCAACGTAAGTGGTACGAGAAGAAAGCGCGCTCGAACAAGAGATCCGCGAAAATTTGGATGGGCCTTGGTGTCATTGCTTACGCTCTGGGGTTCTCGTTCATCGTAGTACGCATCGCTGACCCAGCGGTGCCAGGCTGGCCGACAGAGCCGCTAATCGTTATCGCCGCCTCGCTTATCGGGTGGACCCAGATCAAGAAATTTAACGAATTGGCATCGGCTTACACGTTGACAGCTCACGAGATCGGATTGACTGCCGACCTTATTACGGACGCCAACTCTGATGAGGCATTCTCCGCGGCGGTGAACGAGGCCGAACTGGCTTTCTCAAGGGAGCATACCCAGTGGGTTGCTCGTCAAAACAACTAAGAGACAACAATGGCATACAGCGATCCGACCTATGTAATATTTGATGGCGATGAAGACGCTTGGGCATACCGCTTTATGAAAGGGTGGAATGCCAGCGAGAATGTGAGTTTTGAATTCGCGAACGCTCACGATCTGGACAATATGACGAGCCGAGCACAGGACGAAGACTATGTTAAACGCAATCTTCGCAACAGAATGAATGGATCGAGCCAGGTACTTGTCTTGATCGGTGAGAAAACGAAAAACCTTTATCGCTTCGTGCGCTGGGAAATGGAATTGGCACTTGATCTAGCTCTTCCGATAATCGCAGCAAACCTCAACGGTTCGCGACAACAAGATGCGATCTGTCCGCCCATCATCAGGGACAAATGCGTTGTGCACGTGCCGTTCAAGATGAAGGCTATCAAGCACGCGCTTGCCCATTGGCCTAACGAATTTCATCGGCTTTCAAACGCTCAGCGTGCCGATGGCGCCAGGAGCTATGGCGAAAGCACCTACCGGGATCTTGGATTATGATCGCCCTACCTAAGGTCCTTAACCTGAAGATCCTCGCAATCCGCTGGCGCGACTAACCTTAGCAGCGTCTGCCGGCGTGTTCCGAGTTTGCCGAGCCGCTGATAATAATCCACGGAGAACGTCCGATTTGCTGAGTTTGGCTGAAGGCTGCAGGTCATGACTCCAACCACTAGGCCACTAGGAGGATCCCTGCTCGAAACATCAGATCGAGTGATCAGGTCGGACGAGGGCGCTGGTTTCGAGAGAAAAGGAGCGGCTGGTCGCAGTGACGTTTGAGGCTGGAGCCAGCGTTTCAAGACTGCACGATCGGCCAGCATTGATGGAGGTAGCTTTTCCGGGCGGCGCAAAGAGTTCTGTCGGTTCGCCCGCGTCGCGCGAGCCGCCGCTCGGACTGCGCAACCCGCCCTGCGCAGCAACCACGAAAATGCGATCGCAAGAAGAGCAACACAGTGACGACCGAACTTGGCGGCGCTGGTCGGCTGCGAATCAAGATGTCGATAGCGAGGCGCTCTCACCGCGTCTTTGCCGGGCCGAAGCTGCTGGCTATTATCCTTTTAAGAAGTTTGCCGAGCACCAGCCGCTGCAAAGCGATCGCAATGCGCGGGGGCACGACCTCAGCCTCTCGGCGCCGGCCGACCGGGTTGAAGCCTGTGCCGCGGCACAGAACCCGGTGCATGCGCTAATCGAGGCGAATGTGCTTGCCCCTGATCACCTGCGCCACCACCTGGGCGAAGAGCAAAACCGATCCGGACCATCAGAACCCATGTCAGGGATAACCGGCCGTTCGGCGGAACATCGCCGGCGGCGCTCTATCGTACCTCGCGCGACCGGCGGGAACAGCGTCCCGAGCGCAATTCTTCCTTTAACGGCATCCTGCAAACCGTTGCATATAGCGGCAACAACCCGCTCCTCCAGGGGACCGCGACCGCTAAAATCGGCGCTATGCTGGGCGCATGCGCGTCGTAAGCTGTTCATGTTTCCAGGACTCGCCCTGTCGTCGCAGAATCAGTGAGACCAATTCAACCCTATCGGCAAAGGCGAAGGTAGCGCCTTAGTTTTCACGGCAATCGGGGGTCGATCCCGCGAATTCCGCGGCGAATAACCTGCATTCCCGAGAAACTCGAGAGACGTTTCAAGTATGCTATTTGCTAAACAGGCGGCTGGCCAAGTGCCTCCGCCAACTATGGCGAGGAGAGGGACCATGCGCTTGAGCAATCTGGGAACCGAGCAACTCAGAGAAAAGGATCGAAGCTTCGTCTTTCATCCGTCAACGCATCTGGCCAAGCACAGCCGAGGCGAGACGCCAAACCGGATTATGGCCGGTGCGGAAGGCGTGTACATCTGGGATACCGAAGGCCGAAAGAGCCTCGACGGTTTCGGTGGGCTCTACTGCGTCAATATGGGGTATGGCTGCACGGAAATTGCCGAGGCCATTGCCAGGCAGGCGCACGAATTGCCGTTTGCCCATGTCTATGCAAGTCAGGGTACGGAGCCAGTCGCCCTCTTGGCAGAGGCCGTCGTCGAATATTTTGGTCAAAACATGCGAAGGGTCTTTTTCGGCCTGTCCGGTTCCGATGCCAACGAGACCAATATCAAACTGGTCTGGTACTACAACAACATCCTCGGCCGCCCTGAAAAGAAGAAGATCATCTCGCGTCATCGCGGCTATCATGGGTCTGGGCTGGTCACCGGGAGCCTGACAGGCCTTGCCTTCTTCCATAATTTCTTCGACCTGCCGCTGGACTTGGTACGCCATACCACCACGCCGCACCACTATCGCCAGGCGCATGACGGCGAAAGTGAGCAAGCGTTCTCGAAACGCTGCGCGGATGAACTTGAAGCCCTTATCCTCGCTGAAAGCCCGGAGACCGTCGCAGCTTTTATCGGAGAGCCGGTGCTTGGGACAGGCGGTATCGTTCCACCCCCAAAAGGATACTGGACCGCTATCCAAGGCGTGCTCGACAAGTACGATATCCTCCTCATCGCCGACGAAGTGGTCTGCGGGTTTGGACGAACCGGTGAGAAATTCGGTTCCCACCTCTATGGCATGCGGCCGGACTTCGTGACCATCGCCAAAGGTTTGAGTTCCGCCTACCTGCCCATCTCCGGGTCAATCATTGGCGACCGCGTCTGGTCGGTCTTGGAACAAGGAACAGAGAAGCACGGCGCCCTCGGCCATGGCTGGACATACTCGGGTCACACACTTTGCGCTGCGGCCGCACTCGCCAATATTCGACTCCTAAAGGAAAAAAATATCCTGGAGCATGTCCGCGACGTCGGACCGTATTGGCATGCCCGCATGAATGCCGAACTGGCGGGACATCCCATCGTCGGCGAGGTTCGTGGTGTCGGAATCCTTTCCGCCGTAGAGCTGATGCGAGATCCAAAACAGAGGATACCGTTTGAATCCGATCTGCAGGTCGGCGTTCGCGCCGCCGCTGCTCTGTTCGAGAACGGTGTCATCGGCCGCGCCATGCCGCATGGCGATATCCTCGGCTTTGCCCCGCCTTTGATCATCACCCGAAAGGAGATCGACATAATCGTCGACGCAACTGCTAAATCTGTCGAGACAACCTATCGCGCGTTGAAGGCCGAGGGTGCGATATGAACATGCGAACGCCGACGGGAACGAGCCGGAGGTCGACGCCGTCCCGGGTAACCAATGTAGTGGTCCCTTGGATGAACTTTCCCTCAGGCCAGACGCTTTGACGTCAGGCTGTCGTTAGGGCTCGTCGCTCATTGGTGTCCCGATGTTGAAGACGGGTTGACAGCGCATTTCGCGCCGAGCCGACCGAAACTGCTAAACTACAAGCCGTCAGATTCTAAGCATGCTTCGGATAACTTCGATCGCAAGCGATAACCAAATCAGTTCTGCCGCCGCTGTCCTGTTGCCCAACGACCAGGGCGTTTGTGCGGCGCGCCCTGCCGGTGTACCTCCCCGCCGGCAGGGCGCCTTTTTTGACCCGCTGGATCAGGGTGATTGTGGCGCGCCCGCAATCGAGAGTCCGAGATCTGCATATCCGGATAGCACATCGAGCTTCGATATTTTTATTACGCCATGCCAACCGCCCACCATCGCAGCTTCCGACGCGCGGCTTACGGCAGCCGGCGTCGAGGTCGCACACATCTCCCTTCACATGATCGAAAGTCGGGGGAGCAATCATCGCGGTGAATTTCTCCAGCGTCTTATCTCGGAGGCGAGTCTTCTCGCCGTAGCTGCCAAGAAGCAGAAAGTCCCAGGTTTAATTGAAAACAGCCGCAGGAGAAAATGCAGCTCGTCTTCAAAACTTTGCTGGAACAATTGTCTTTGAGCGTCGATCAGGTCGATTTGCGTGACGCACTGGCTAACGCGGTCGGCGCCTTCGACATTCGCGCATTCGCCTACCTGTCTCTGGTGCCTGATGGCGTCACAAAGCCGAGGCTGATATCGAACTATCATTCCAGCTGGACGTCGCACTACTTGCGCCACCAATATGAAAGGATCGACCCGGTCATAGGATGGGCAAGATACAGCGGATTTCCCTTCCGGTGGGGACCGGATTTCGGCTATGCCGGCATTTCAAAGCGACAGCAACAGCTTTTCGATGAGGCTGCCGAATTCGGCATCTGCTGCGGACTGACGATTCCACTTCTCGATCGCCGCGGTGGTGTCGCTGCGATGACCTTCGCGGCAGACAGGCTTGATCCGACTTTCCTGCGCATCGCCGAGCAATATGAACAGACGCTCGAGATTATGGCGACGTGCTTTCACATTGGCGTTCGCCGCAAGCTTTCGGGTGGTCTGGCGGTGGACGGCGTTTTGCTGACGCCCCGTGAGTACGAATGCCTGCAATGGACGGCGAAGGGCAAGTCCGCCTGGGAGATCGGCTGCATCTTGGGGATCAAGGAGCGCACGGCCGCTTTCCATCTGGACAATGTCAAGAAGAAGCTCGGCGTGCGCACCAAAAATCAGGCGGTGATGCTGCTGGCCTCCTCTCGATCATCAATTTTCTGAGGAACAGAATCCCTCTTTGATCCACCTGTGCAATTGCACAGGCAATCGCGGCATGAAGGTTCGCCTCCAATGGCAGGGTCATACCTGCGAGGAGACCATCATGATTGAACTTATTGCGCCCGGCTGGTACGGCGCCTTTGCCGACGAAGTTCACGAAATGCACCGCGTGCGCTACCGCGTCTTCAAGGAACGGCTCGACTGGAACGTGCGCACCACCGGCGGCTTCGAGATCGATTCATTCGATTCCCTGGAACCGCACTATCTCGTGTTGCGCGATTCCGCCGGTCGCGTCGGGGGCGGCGTACGCCTTCTGCCCTCGACGGGGCCGACGATGCTGCGAGATGTCTTTTCGAGGCTATTGGAAGGGAGAGCGGCACCCGAGGAACCGAGTGTCTGGGAAGCAGCCGTTTCGCCCTTGATCTCCCACCGTCTGCACCGAAGGGCAGTGGGAGTATAGCTGTTGTATGAACTTCTCGCTGGCATGATCGAGTTCGGTTTGTCACGGCAACTCACCCATTTCGTCACGGTTACGGATTTGGGCAAGGAGCGAATCCTGCGTCGCGCCGGATGGCCGCTGGTCCGGATAGGTAAGCCCCAGACAATCGGCACCACGCGCGCCGTTGCCGGCTTTTTGGATGTCTCAGAGGCGAGCCTTGCTGCGGTCCGCCACAATGGCGATCTTGGCGGTCCCGTGCTGTGGGCGCCTGTACTCTGCACGGGCGCCTGACATGGTTATGATAGATAATGACGCCGACGGGCCGGACTGGCAGGATGAGAAATCCTATCGCTATACGCGGCACCTGACGCAACGCGGCTGGGCCTGGGAATTCGTGCGGCGCAATCCGGCCTTCCAGCGTGACTTGAGGCACGCGCTTGAGCACGCAGAATTTGCAGAAAGGCGCTTCGGCATAGAAGTGGTGAGATCGTCGGCCGATCTGACGCGGTGGGGGCTCCTGTTCGCAAGCTCGTTGAGGCATGATGCGTTTGTGTTCTGGTGCTTCCGCCAATGCCCTCATGTTCTGCCGGTCATTGCGGAAAAGGCACTGTCGCCCGAAACGCTTTCGTTTGATCTCGTTGCCTTGCCATGTCGGGCGGCACTCGTGATCACGGCGGACGGTCGCCGGCATATCATGCTGCGAAATGCTCACCGGATTTACAACTGGTTGTGCAGGGCGCGGACGTTTTGCGCCCCGTTCGGCTTTCCGTCGACGCGATCTGGCCCGCCGATCGGTTGAACAGCAGTTGAATGCTTCGAATGCCTCAATGCTCTTCACGCGACCGGACAACTTCCCGACAGGCTGTTTCCGCCCGAGGCCCGCGCCAGCCGTCTGCGCTTTGTCATCCAGGCGCTTGACGGCTCGCTAGGCGGTGCATCGCACCGTCAAATCGCAAGGGCCCTGTTGGGCCGGCAACGCGTCCAGGTCGACGACTGGACGGATCCGCGCAACCACCTTCGCGATCGCATTCCCCGTGCTGTCCGGCGCGGTCACATGCTCATGGATCGTGGCTATCTGGAGTTCCTCGCCTGAAAGTAATTGGAATAGCTCACCTGGGGCCGGTCAGCGCGCGAACAGTTCTTTGTATCCAGTCGTAACCATCCAGTTTGCCCGATCGAGATGGCTGCGAACCGCCATTCGGGCGCGCTCAGGTTCTCGCATCGGATCGATGCCGAGGACGAGCTGCGCCATCTCGTCTTCGCTGGCATCGTCGGCGGACGCGTCCAGGAGCCTCATATAGATCGTGAAGTGCTCGTTGTCGTAAGCGGTCAGACGGTCCGACCACGGGACTTCGTCTTGAACTTTAGGTTTCATCGCGACCTCCTGCGGTTCGGGTTTGTCGTCATCGGATAGGGCAAGACATCTCCTCGTTGGGCTAATCATATCGAATAGGAACGATCGTTCCTAGAACGATAGTTCCGGTTCTGGTCCCTATCTTGCCATGGACCTCAAGGAGGTCATGGCGATCAACATGCGTCGTTTGCGCCATGATCAGGACCTGACGCAGGAAGAATTGGCTGCCCGCACAGAGCTCAGCATGCGCTATGTTGGTTCGATCGAGCGTGCTCGGGTTTCCGCAAGCGTCAGTGTGCTTGGCCGGCTCGCAAAAGCGCTTGACGTTGATCCTTGTGAGTTGATTCGGCCGCCGCAGTAACAAAGGCGATCCGGCCCATCCCGGATTGCCGAAATGGATTTTGATGGCGCGCCAGTGAACTGAGCCCGCTTTCTTCGACATGGGTCTAGACCATTCGGCTTCGCTCCCTGGCGCAGCTTGCGTGACCTACAGCGCTGACCTTGAGCGATAGTCATCGTCAGATCGCATCCGGGAAGTCGAGAACTCTAACAGCAGGTAGTTCGGGCAAAGTCGATGCTCGTGCCAGTTGCTCCTAGTTTGTAGAGTATACTCCGTGGTGAAATCCTCAACAAGAGGGTGGCCTCTCGCGTATGGGAATCCGAGAGGTCTTTGCCCGCAATCTGCGTAGGCTTCGCGAGAAAAAGAAGCTCTCGCAGGAGGCGCTGGCACATGAAGCTGGTGTTGATCGAACCTACATCAGCGCTCTTGAGCGCAGTGTATATGCTGCTACCATCGACATGGTCGAGAAGCTCGCTACGGTGCTGGAGGTTGAGCCGGCAAGGATGCTCGATCCGCGATCGGAATAGACTTAATGCATCGTCTGATGCCGAGATCCTTCGATCGCCCGCCAACGCCGGCTGCTGGAACAGCTGATAGCGGCGCGCAAGAACAAGGGCTTAACCCAGGCCAAGGTTGCCGAAGCGCTTCGCTGCCCGCAGTCTTTCGTGGCCAAGTATGAGGGCGGTGAACGTCGCATGGACTTCATTGAGTTCCTTGACGTAGCCGAAGCGCTCGAAATCGACCCTTGCGGGGTTCTCGCACGTGTGCGTCGCTTGCGTGACCGATCGCTCGTGCTGTGCTTGGCTTGAGCGAACAACGTCATCGAAATCGCATCCCTGGATTTGCTGCCCTCGCGGCAGATGGTTCGGGCAAATCGATGACAATGTGGAGGGTCAGAAGGTGTTTGTTCAATGCGGGCAGGGCAAGAAAGGCCTGGAAGTTCGGGGAATTCGCCTCGCTTAAATGCGATGGTCCTGGGACCGAAATCGCGCCTCAGACAAAGAAAAAGCCCGCTGCCGGGAGGAGGTGGCAGCGGGCTCTATTTCGAATGAGACGCGGGAGGAGGTGCGCCCCATTCAGCGTCGGCACCACATCTGGGAGGAGTAGATGGCCGACAACATGATCATACCGATAGCTGCGGATATTGCAATGCACAAATTTTATATCGCAAGTGCGAAATGATGCCGGATCCGCTCGATCGATCCGGACAAAGTGCGGTCAGGCTGCGGCTTTCTTGCGGGCACGCTTGGCAGTGCCGGCGCTCCCGGTTCCTTCGGCTTGCGGCCCAGACCCATGGTCTTGGCCAATGCCGAGCGCGCCGCACCGTAGTTCGGCGCCACCATGGGATAGTCCGCCGGCAGCCCCCATTTCGCGCGATATTCGTCGGGCGTAAGGCCATAGTGGGTAGCCAGGTGACGCTTGAGCGACTTGAACTTCTTGCCGTCGTCAAGGCTGACAATGTAATCGGGTGTAACCGATTTTCTGATCGGTACGGCAGGCTTGAGAGCTTCCGACTTTTCTGGTGCGGTACCACCAGTAGTGCCTTTCAATGCGATGTGGATCTGGCCGATAAGCCCAGGCAGATCACCGACGGGAACCGGATTATTCGAAACATAGGCTGAGACGACATGGGCGGAGTTCGATGAGGTTGTCAGCTTTCGTCTCAGCTTCTTCGGTCATGAAAACGCTCCTGCGGGCTTAGATTAGGCGGTGCAGAATCAATTCATAGCTTAATAGTGACGACCGCGTTTGATAGCAACCAAGCCATTGCACGATCTGCTGGCGGATCGCTACACACCCGGCCGCAGCCGCGGATCTTCTTCTTGAACCGTCATCGCCCTGACAACACACTGTGCCATGGTCGCCGCGTCGGTGCGGCGCCTCTTCCCGCAAATCGGCTATTTGGAAGGTTGGAGGAACGAATGAACGCTGAGGCTTTCAGCAGCCCCCTTTTCGTGAAGCGCGCTACGCACATCATCCAAGAGATTGCCGGCCTTGCGGATGCAATCGATTTTCTCAATGAATGGCCGGAAGATCGCAGAGACCTGATCCACGAAGCCGCCCTCAGGGCATGCTACGATGCATACGATGGGCGCAAGCCGGTAAGCACGGCGCGCAATGCCTTTTTCGGCTTTGCGAAGCGGGTCGCCATATTGGAAGATCCAACCTCCGCGATGCAGTGGATCGCCGCCTGCAGATCGGGCAGTGGAAAAGTGCAGGTGTAGACTTCGACGACGTGTTTGAGACTGGCGCGAGGCGCGTCAAAGAGTGCAGTATGTCCAGGTTTCAGCTAGAGCACGCGAATGAGAAGCAGTTCCTCACCACCGACTACAAAACCGCAGATCGCACGCAACCCTGACCATGGCCAGACGCAGCTCATGGCGATCGCTTGGTCGCCAATGGCCAGGTTCGGCGGTGCAGATGCAGTGGTCGGGTTCGGCTGAGTAAATAAATGCGACCCGGGGCTGTTTGCCTCATAGTGGCTGTGGAGGAGGGGAGAGATGACCGGCTAGATCAGATTTGAGAGGCCAGTCATTGTTCAGGTTAGCCGCCGGAGCTCGGAGCGGATCGTGTTGGACGTCAACGACGCAGCCGCTATCTTGCTCCGGGATCTGCATCATGAGACCAATAAACGCAGAATAGCGATGGACACCTGTCTGCAGGTGTTACGCGGTAAGACCCATCCACCAGCCGCTCGACGAGCTTTCGTGGCAGCCGCGCTCGAAGCACGCATTCTGCGCAGCGATTGAGATCTAGGGCGCCGGTCATGAATTTCGGCCATCTGCGCATCGCTATTGGGCAGAACACCCCTGCCGGCATCCGCCAGGAGCAAGCCAACCCCGCTCTTTCCGCGGTGGCTTTCCCGGTCTGGCGCCGGACCTTCCACCATCAAAACACAAGAGGATGCCAGCCAGCTGCGGCCGCTCGGCTTCGCCGTCGCGGTGATCGTGATTGCAGCCAGAGGTAAACGGAGCCATAGGGCGAGAATTGGCCCGCTGCAAATGGCACAGCGTCGATGCCGCCACAACGGTCTCCAGAAGTGCCGTTCGAATCCTTCCCCAGCTTGGCCCTACATCCGATCTCCCGGAACGCGCTCCGCGGATCGGTGGCGTGTGACCGCCGATGCTTCTCCCGATGGTCGGGAGCGGGTTTCGGCGATCAAGATCGGAAAGATGATAGTGATACTGAATCATATCCGAAACTGGCTGGCTGTGAGCCGTCTCCACCCCGGCGGCTGTTCATTTGCGGCTAGAAACTGGCATATAGGCCAAGGGCGAGGAGAGGCATGGCACGTAAACCGTTCATTTCAATCGGCGAGGAAGAGTTCACGAAGTCTAGATTTCGTAGGCTCTCTCGGGCTGCCAAGGTCGAGCTTATGGTTACGTGGTTTCAGGAGCACTTCGAAGATCCGGCCGAGAAGACTCCCTACGAAAGTGCAGAGGGCGGTTACCAATGGATTTGGGGTGGCCCTTACAACGCGGATGAAGAGATTCAGGACACGTTTTCCGAGGTTGTCGACTTCGACACGATGCAGAAAGCCGTAGAGGAAATTGAAAAGGACGGCTTGTATGACTGGGCTCCGACCGACATCGGGAATGACGCGCCATACGAAGAGAACGACGGAATCTATAGCATCAACGATCCCCTGCCGGACATCATCCCACCTGAAGATGTAGAGGACGATGACGCGCTGACGGTCGAACAACTTCGACAGGAAATGCTTCAGCGCCTAGATAGACTTGAAGACCTGATCAGAGCCGGCCAACGCGATCGGGGGATGATCGGCCACAACAATCCGCCAAGTCCGATCGATGACCTTCCTGTTACCAGAGGCGACTTGGATGAAATTCAGCGCGCTATCGGGGAACTTCGCCATCAAGCTCAGGCACCTGAGCCTGCAATTGAAGCTGTTCACGCAAGCAGCACCGTGCTCCGGCGCGTAGCAGGGACCATTGGAGGCTGGTTAGTGGACCGTGTTAATGCAACCGTCGATGCTGGGATTCAAGGTCTGATACCGGGTGCGGTCGGTGCTGTCGTTATTGCATACGCTGGCCAGCTGTATGAGCTACTTCAAGGTGCAGCTGCTGCGGCAATGCACTGGGTTCAAGCCCTGCCGCTCCCTTTCTGAAACTACACACGCGAGAACACATATTCATGACTCGATGAGATTTGCTTGCGTGGTTGGCACTCCCGCCCGTAGGATCATCGATCCCGACTCACCAAGAGGCCTGATATGGACATTCCATTAGCAAACGGAATCGTCGCTGATTTCCGCAGCCAAGAGAACCTCGGGCTAGCGCTGGACCACCAGCACTATGCCGGCGATCTCGTGGAGGCTTGGAACATCGATGCGGAGGAATGGATTCGCGAGAACTATCCCGATGCCGACGACGAGACCGTCGCCAATGCGGCGCTTCGGATCGAGGAAGCAGGCCCTTGGGTATACACCGACCGGGAGTTTTGAGCCCAGGGTCCCACTCGTTAGATAGAGTGCGGATAATCTACAGGCTGAGTGCCACGTGGATCATCCGCCTACGTGCAAAACTTGGAAGTTTCTCATGTCTGCTAAGTGTTGTAGAAATGATAAGAAAAGAAGCTTAACTGGGGTTCTTGGAAGCTTTTCGAACTTTCTGTCTGGCACCTCCAGCCGAATTGCGAGCGCTCGCGAGGGACGCTGGGATGTCAGAAATTGCGATGGGACAATCCGACGCATCGACTGTCACGTTCAAGTCGGAGGAGTGCCGGCCGAGGCGATTGCGGTCCTCTCGGCAACGCCGGATCAGATCGAGGTCGCCGGGCTCAAAGGTGTAAAGTCGGGCCAGGTCGTCACGGTCCGCCGGGAATCCCGGTAGTTGTTCCCGCTCGGCTTCGCTCAGCGTGCTTGCGCCTTCGCTCATCAGCGCGCTGATGACCATGGCCGGAAGCGGAAAGGAGAGGTGGCGCCGCAGGTCGGCGGGCTGGGGCTGGGTCGCCAGCGTCTCGAACAACTGCGCGGCGATCGCCTCGACCTGCTGCGAGCAGCTTCACCCTGCGGTTTTTGAAGACCGGCGCCACGATCGTGCGTAACCGGGCATGCTCGCCCCCTTCGTGCGAGACCAGCCACCCCGGCGAACCGAGGATCACCGAATCCGGGGTGAATGCCGCACCCTCTAAGCGATGGAAGGGCGGAAGGTGACCGGTATGCGTATTCGTAAAAGCCGGACAGGGATTCCGCTAAGTCGCGGACAGGCGTTTCGCTAAGTCCCGGACAGTTTGGCGGCGGTGGTCCTCGGGTGCCTGGTTGTCATCATGGGCGATTGATTTCGCCGTAAGCCGCGGTCTTCGGCGAGCGACTGACGGCTGGCTGAGTAGTTGCCGAACCATGAAGCCACCTGGGCTCCGCGCTTGGCTCAAACTCCCCGCGTTCAAGCCTTTGCAGCGTTAGACTAGCTCGCTGCAGAGCGGACCTCACTGCAAGTGCAGTTTTGTGGATGCTCCACGGATCGTCACTGTAGCCGTTGTCGGCTAGGATACCCTTAGCCCTGCCGATGCATCAATCCCTCATCGATTTCCAAAAGACATTCTCGATTGGCATTGTCCCCGGGATGGGATCAGCGATGCCTTCCACTCCAGCAACTGGATCGGTTGATGGCAACGGATATTTTTCCACATGCCCTCGTACAGCTCGGTGTGCCAGTGGAGCTGTTCACTCGGATTGTCGTAGAATTTTGCAAGCCATTCGTCGTGCACGGCCTTGGCAAAACGGTGCGCCTCCCGGTCCGTGATGAGGCGCGGTGTGAGCGCATCTACACCGGCAGCAGCAGGGCGACCCAAGCTGGTTCCATTGACCGAGCGATTTCCGAGCCGAAGCTGCGCCCACTCGCGTTCAAACTCCGCAAGCACCTCTGCGTATTTCCTTAGTTCCCAGCGTCTTGTTGACTTCTCAGCGGCCGGTCAACACGGCAATGTCGGCTGGAACCCGCTTTCGGAACCAGCAAACGCCGGTCTTGCGATGCTTTGTTGGACGGCTCATAGCTAGGACCATGTGTAACACCTGTGCGTAGCACTCGGGTAGCCTAAGCATTTAATTTTGCTGGTTTTTCAGCTGCATCAACACCTCAGCAAGGTGATGGTGCCCAGAGGCGGATTAGGCGGAAGCACGTTGCTCGCTCTCAAGCGCTCAATTCCCGGAAGGTATGGGCGACCGCGAAACCCTATAGGGGCAAAGCGCCACATTAAGTCCGCCGTGCCGAAAAGGCCAACTGCCGGTTGGTAGACGCGACGCACCCGGCCGCGTATGATTTTTTCACGATCCGCGCACCGGGCAAATCCCGACCCACCCCGCGCTCGGTGGTCGCTTGGTCGACCCGTCGCTCTCCTGTGCGGCGGGTTTTTTTGTTTCCGGATGAAACAGTTGGTTGGAGGGGAAGTTCGTCCCTTCGGCATCTCTTGTGCAGAAATGCCACAAGAGCTGTTCGGAGAGTTGGATGAGTGTGCAAAGGGATTGGTCCAATTGAAGAGCACGCAATAATCGCAATCCTCAACAGGGCTGACCGTGGGGACAGCATTTCGATCAAGGCGACATCGACCATATTCGGCACGCTGCGCCTATAGAAGCAGCTACTGCCCTCGGCCTGTCGGTGGCATCCGATAAGGGCGGGTAGTAGCCGTTCAATCTAGCGCGAGCCGGTTGTCCTTGCCACAGTTGTTCGCGGTCCCATTGTACGAAATTGGTTGTTGATTTTTACAAGCGGCGTGCCAACAAATGGGTGCTTGGGTTTATGTCCAGGGAGGCCTCAGGTGGACATCGAGACGGACTGCGAGCGCATAGCCGTGGAGCTTGTGCACGAGGCCATCCAGAAGGTCCCGCACGGTGGCGCAGTCTCCGTCAAGGCCGTTATAGCTGCGGTTCGCCAAGATGGCCCTGACCTCGAAATCAGTAACACGGCCCTGGTCGACGTTATCGTGGCGACCGCTCCGGCGTTTGGACGCGCAGTAGCCTTCGACCTTAACGAATAATGCTGTGACAACTCATCCGGCCGCCTCCGGGAACCTTCAGCAACCAAATGAGTTGCGTAAAAAGCTTAAGGCGAACCGTTATGGCCACCCGAGATAGGGATAATCGTTCCTTCCGAGAATTGATCAGTTCGGAAGATAATCGTCGGAAGTTGCGCAAGCAGCTAAGCCTGTTGGACGACCGACCTTTGCCGCCGAAGCTTGCTGCTTTAGCGGTGGAGCTTCAGGAGGAGCTTGAGCGGCGAGAGCAAGAATGGGCTGAGGAGACCGCGGCTGCCCTAGTTCCCAGCAACGTGCCGCATTTTTTCAGCCCCTCGGTCAGCGTGAGAACTGAGCCTCCCGATCAGACGCGCAGCGTCGACACTGCTGAGGCAGCAGTTGAGGAACTCCTGAACTGCACTAAGCGTGGCCCCAAGAGGAACCTCGCGCTGCGCGTTTGCATTGCCGTGATTGCCGACAAGATGGAAGCTGAGGAGGCCCGTAAGGCATTCCTGGCTGCTGCCGAGGAGGAGGAGGTATTACGCCACTTTGGTTAGGTCTCCTGGATGCCCGCGCAGCCCTACCCGATCGCGGCCCGCTCAGAAATTTCTACCAAATATTCCGACCCACTCTAGTTACCCTTCATGACAACCCTTTGGTTTGTCCCTCGGGTGTTCGTGAAGATTGATCGGACGGCGGCAGGCATGGCTGCAACAATGCGAGGGCAGCCCTTGAGCAGCTCAAGAGGTGGACCCGGAGAGGACCTCGCTGGCACAAGGCGTGGACGCTTTGCCTGTTAGCGATGGAGGGCGATCGGATTGACCCTCATGTCGTCGCTAGGCTTTCGTGGCTGCCGCTAAGGAGGCGGAGATGTATCTCTCGCCCGAGTAGGAGGTGTCATGGCCCTATATGGGAAAGACGGGCCATTTATCCATCGAGCTTCAACGGCTCATGTTCGGGGAGATAATGATGCAGCACCTCGCCACGGTTTCGCTTGTCGAACGTGAGGCCACAGACAGGGCAGACTCGAAATGCTCTGCTTCGTCGTTCACAGGCGGCCCGTGGCGCTTGCCCTTGATCCCGGTTGCGGGGTTGTTGGTTCTATCTCGGCTCACGTTGATTGTCCGAACTGTGATGGGGACGGCCCGACAGCCGCTGCGGGGTAGGCAACCGACCGGCGGGCCTAACCGGCGGGGTGTGGTCGTGTCCGCCGGCTGGGACCAACAATAAGCCGTTTCGTGCAGAATTGCTAATTTAGTAAACGATCACAATCCGTTCCACTAGCCACCAGATGGGACGGGCCTAGACTCGATTCTGTGCATAAACGAGTGAGTTCCGGTGCTGGCCGGCTGGAGTTCATTTGTCCGATGATGCCCACCTTGGTGGCCAAGCCGACCCAAGGAGACGATTGGACTCACGAGTCAAGTCGACGGCCACTGCTCTCAAATTCTCATCGACAACGAAGTAACCCGGTTCCTTTGATGTGAAAATGTCTCAAGTCATCCGGAATCCTGCATACTTGTAATATTTGTTTTGCAGTCTTTTAGCATAATTTAATGAAAAAATGCTGTTCATTAGCCAAACATTACATCTAAAAGTGAGTCGGACCTGCGCGGATGGCAGCAGGAATCGGAATTTTGACCACTACCAGGAGAGAATATGCCTTCCATATCTACTCGCAGCGCCAACGCAACGGACGCAGAGACGGTCGCCCGTTTCATTCACGCGCTACTCGATGAACTCACTGGCGGGAAAGCGCCCACGCCCGACGTCGTCAGACAAAGCGCGGAGACGGTGCTTGCCGACGCTGGCGGGGTCGCTGTGATCGCAAGTGCAGATGACGAGCCGGTCGGCATCATGGTGCTGAATGAATGCACGGCGATCTATGCAGGAGGCAAGTTCGGCTACATTTCGGAGCTGTATGTTCGACCCGACATGCGCTCCAAAGGGATTGCCCCTCATCTGCTTGAGGTCGCCTCGCAGGAAAGCCGTGCTCGTGGCTGGAAGCGACTTGAGGTTGGAGCGCCCGGGCAACCAAAATGGAAGCGCACGCTCGATTTCTATCTGCGGAACGGGTTCGAGGAAGTCGGCCCTCGGCTCTGTCGGATAATCTAGACTCAGAGTGTCTGCTGTGGACTGCTCAAAGCAACCTGCACGATCTCAGCGGATTGAGGTCCGGCGTGGTCGCTGCCTGCCGCTGCAATCGTACCAGCATCGTCATCGCAAATGTGTGCCTCAGATAATGCAAGGTTCCCGTCACGCCGGCCGCCCGGAACGCATCGGCAAAAACCGCCGTCAATCGGGTCACGCTAACGGCGTTTCCTTGAGTGTTGAGGAACAGAGCCGAGGGCGGCAATTTTGCCAACCCACAGGGGCGCTGCATAGACGACCGCACCTGACTTGCACCCGGTTACGCTACGTATAGCCGAATGCCGGATCATTCCTATGAGGGTAGTTTTATGAAAATGTATGCGAAAGTCTTTGGTGGAGCGGCAGCGTTGCTCGCTGCCTGGCCGGCGATGGCCAGTGCCGCGGTGGTGAGCGAACCGGCGCCCTACAATCCCAATTTCTCTTTCATCGGCGGCGTCGGCGTCATCGACATCGAGGCCAACGAGCTAGTCTATCGGGCTCCCGGCCGCGGCTCCAAGCGGAGCCACCTTATCTGGGAAAGCACCTCTCCGGTCATTTCAGCCGAGATGACGGCGCGCAGCGAGGCCGGCTGGACCGCCAAGCTTTCCGGCCAGATCGCCTTCAGCGGCGACAGCTACATGGAAGACTATGACTGGAAGTGGGGATTCTCGACCAATGATGGCTGGAACGAGTGGAGCGACCGTTCGCGCTTTTCCGAGACCGATCTTGATCACTTCTATTCGGCGACCGTCGCGCTCGGCCACGACTTCCAGGTCAGCGACCAGCTGCTGATCAACGTCAACGGTGGCTTCAAGTACACCTCGGTCAAGTGGACTGCCTATGGCGGCTCCTACGTCTCCAGCGATGCCGGCTTCCGGGATTCGGTTGGCGACTACCCAGGAGGCGCAAAGGTCATCAGCTACCAGCAGAAATTGCCGGTCGCCTTCGCCGGCATCGATGCGACCTATGTCCAGGATCGCTGGAACTTCGGCTTTGCGCTGAAGGGCGGCATGACCTTCTCGGCCGGCGATACCGATCATCACTGGATGCGTGACCTGCGCTTCGAGGATGATTTCGAATCGGCGCCGGTTCTGATGGTCGGCGGCAGCGTCGGCTACCAGTACAACGAGCGGACCAGCTTCTTCGTCTCCGGTTCCTACGAAAAGGTGTTCACCGCTCGCGGCGACTCCAACTACTATGACATTCCGACCGGCGCAGAGACTGGCGGCGACGACGACTGGGTTGGCGGCGATTTTGCCGCGGCGACGGTGATGGTCGGCATCAAGACCCGGTTCTGATCGAACGAACTCGACCGGAACGCCGAATCGATGTCCGCAACGGCGCAGAAATCTGTGGGCGCGATATGAACGGAGTTCTTTCGCCGAGCTGTCGTTCCGCGGTACATCGTCTCTGATCTGCAGCAGTCACCCTTGTCCCCGGCAAATGGTATTAGAGCTGCAAACCGGATGGGCCATCGAATAGGCCCATTGCGACAGCTGTGAGCTGATAGCCTTCAATCGTCGGCTTCCAGAACAACGTCGAGCCGCACTCAGAACCCGCGTTCAACTTTTATCGGACGATCGGTACCCACCGAACATTCACGGCAGCGAGGAAATGGCCCGATTCTTTCGATGTGATCAAGCAGCGAAGCACGCAACGTCGGCTGAGCAGATCGAGCAGTTCCTCCACCATCTGCATGAACATGCTCCGGAACTTTCAATCGCGGCTGACCTGGCCCGCCGCTTTGCCGCGATAATACGTGGCGATGACGATGCAGGCCTGGGTCAATGGGTAGACGATGCCATGAACAGCGAACTGGCTACCCTTGCGGCAGGTCTCAGCCGTGACATTGAGGCTGTCCGGGCGCCAATCACCAGTCCTGGAGCACGAGCCCGGTCGAAGGCGAGATCAACCACCTCAAGACGACCAAGCGCCAGATTACTGGCGCGCCGCCTATCCACTCCTCCGGAGGCTACTTCTGGCAGCCGCTTGACCCAACCGGACAAAGGGACACCCGAAAAAAGTAGTCCCTGCCCCAAATATGCGGAAGAACCCAATTTGGCCTAAGCTTGACGCGCCCGCGCGCCTGACGGCGCGTGCCGGGTGCTCGTGAACCGAGCCGCTTTTTCTTCGGCAGGCTCAGGCGGTCTCGGCCATCCGGCTTCGCCCCCTGGCGCGGGCAGCCTGTCGGCTGCTGATGGCCGCCGGCCTGTCGGCCGGCGCGGTTTGTCTGTTGGCCTTTCCCGGCGGCGCGGGGTGGGCGGCACTCCCCTCTAGGCCCGCCGCGGCATCCCGCAACCCTTCGCTTCGCTTCGGGTCCTCCTCTTGCGTTCCGGTCCTTCGGATGCGGTCCGCCTCCGACGGCAGGCCTTTCCGGTCGCGTCTCGCCGCCCACCCCGCTTCCGGGGAAAGGCGCGGCGAGTGGTTAGCGGAGGACGAAAGGAATGCGTGCAAACGACAAGCGTTCCGGCAGCCGCGAGGCTGGCGCGGGAAAGGGCGGGCGCTCAGGCGCCAACCTCTATTAGGAGATCACAGACCGCATCGTTGCCGAACTGGAGCGCGGCACCGTGCCATGGGTCAAGCCTTGGGGCAGGGCAAAGGCAGCCCTTGGCCTGCCCAGGAACGCAGCCACCCAGCGCCGCTATTCCGGCATCAATATCCTGATCCTGTGGGGCGCCGTCATCGAGCGCTCATACCCGAGCCAGAACTGGCTCAATCCGGCAGGCGCTTGCCCTTGGCGGCAATGTCAGGAAGGGCGAGCGCGGCACGACCATCGTTCACGCTGACCGCTTTATTCCCAAGGACGAAAAGGAACGCGCCAAGGCCGATGGCGACGAACCGCAGGCCGTGCCTTTCTTGAAGCGCTTTACCGTCTTCAATGTCGCGCAGTGCGACAATCTTCCCGACGATCTCCATGCCGCCGCCGAGCCGTTGCCGGCGCGCGAAATCGTCCCGCAGGCCGAGCAACTCATTCGCAGAAGCGGTGCGGATTTCCGTATCGGTGGCGATCGCGCTTTCTAGATGCCCGGCAGCGACACCATCCAGGTGCCGCCCCAGCCGGCTTTCTTCCACCAGATCGACTACTACCGGACCTGCTTTCACGAGCTTGGCCACTGGACCGGCCACCTGACGCGACTCGCGCGCGACCTGTCAGGCTCATTCGGCTCCAGAACCTATGCGCGCGAGGAATTGGTCGCCGAGATGGCCGCAGCCTTCATCTGCAGCAGTCTCGGTATCGAGCCGACCGTGCGCCATTCCGATTACATCGGCTCATGGCTGACGGTTCTGCGCGAGGACAATCGCGCCATCTTCCGCGCCGCCAGCCTTGCCTCCAAAGCCGCCGATTTCCTGCTCGGCTTTAACGCCGAGGCCGAAGGCGCGCAACAAGGCGAGATCGCGGCATGAGCGCGCGCGATCCCGACACCCTGCAGACCGAACCGACGCCGCAAGGCGAGCAGACGCTCAGTCCCGTATCCGGCCGGTTCACCACGCGCGACCGCCTTGCCCTCTTGGCCGACGCGCCCGCGCGCGGCGCAGAAGCCGCTCGATACCGGGCTGCTCAATGAAAGCCGACAGAAATCAACTCGACCTGATTTGAGAGGAGTTTTCCCACCATCCTGATCACCGACGAACTGCGCGCCCAGCTGCTCGCCAATGGCGCAACTGCCATCGAGACCGACCATGTCCCGGTGGTAAAACTGTTCGATCCGACCGGGCCAGCAACCTGGCTTCTCACCGAACTCGACGCCGACGGCGACACAATGTTCGGCCTTTGCGACCTCGGCTTCGGCTTCCCTGAACTCGGCAGCGTCAGCCTTGCCGAACTCGAATCCATCAAGGGTCCGCTCGGACTGGGCATCGAGCGCGACCTTTATTTCATAGCGCGTTTTCCGCTGTCCGTTTATGCGGAGGCCGCGCGCAGCGCCGGCCAGATCACCGAAGTCGAGCGGCTTCTGCGGCAGGCAGCGGAAGCACTTGCCAAATCCCATTCCGAGCTTCCGCCAGACGCGGCGGAGCCAGAGCGCCGCTAGGCGCAAACCCGTCCCCGCCGCATCGGCCTTCGGTCTCCCCGGCGGGGACAATCGCACCCCAAACGAAGGAGAAAGACAGGAAGCTTGCCCATATTCCGCTCGACCGACTGAATATTTCCGGCCTCAACATGCGCCACGGAAAACGCGCGCCCGACCTGTCCGACATTCTGCCGTCCGTCCGCGCGCGCGGCGTCCTCGTGCCGCTCCTGGCGCGGCCCAACGGCTCGCCGGAAAGCGTCGAGATCGTCGCCGGACGGCGCGCTATCTCGCCGCGAAGTCGCTCGCCGACGAGCGCCGGCGAGGGCGATGCCTTGCCCTGCGCCATCATGGAAGACGGCGACGACGCCGATGCGCTCGAGGCCTGGTGATCGAAAACTTCGCCCGGCTCGATCTCGACGAGGTGTCGCAGCGGGAGACGTTTTCGCGGCCGATCAAGGAGGGCTGCAGCGTTGCCGACATCGCCGCCACTTTCGGCATCACCGAGCTTTTGATCAAACGCATTCTGGCGCTCGGCGACCTCTTGCCGAAAATCCGCGGGGCCTATCGGCGCGAGGAAATCGACGCCGAGCCGGCGCGCAATCTGACCATGGCCTCCAAGGCGCAGCAGAAGGATTGGCTGGCGCTTTATGCCGATCCGAAGCAATACGCGCCGCGCGGCGACCAGTTGAAACAATGGCTGTTCGGCGGCCAGTCGATTTCCACCAAGGCGGCGCTGTTTGCCGTCGAGGATTATCCGGGCCTGATCGTCTGCGACCTGTTCGGCGAGGACAGCTATTTCGCCGACGCCGACCTGTTCTGGCAAAAGCAGAACGAGGCGATCGCTGCCAAGCGCGACGCCTATCTGGAAGCCGGCTGGCTCACGTGGCCGTGCTGGAATCGTGGCAGTTTTTCCAGTCTTGGGACCACGAAAAGACGCCGAAGAAAAAGGGCGGCAAGGTCTTCATATCAGTCTCGCATCGCGGCGCGTCGAGTGCCACGAGGGCTGGCTGTGCGCAAGGATGCCCGCCCCGCCCGCGCGCAAGGCGAGGGCGGCGAGCACGAAGAACCCCCCCCAAAGCCGTCGCGACCGGAACTCACCGGGCCGATACAGAACTATGTCGATCTGCATCGCCACGGTGCCGTGCGTACCGCCATGCTTGACCATCCGGGTGTCGCGCTGCGCCTGATGGTGGCGCATGCCATCACAGGTTCGGGCCTGTGGCAGGTTCGCCGCGATGCCGTAGCGCACCGCCAATGAAGCGGTGGCGGCAAGCCTCGCAGCCTGCAAGGCCGAAGCCGTATTCTGCGAAGGCGGCGCGAGGTTTTGGCGCTGCTGGGGCAACCGGAGGAGGATGGCGCGGTCGCCGGCGGCAACGGTGATGCCTTTGCCACAGCGCGCGTCTTCGCCCGGCTGTTGACGCTGTCCGACGACGATGTCCTGCGCGTTCTCGCCATCGTCATCGCCGAGACGGTCGAAGCCGGCAGCGCCGTCATCGAGGCGCCTGGCAATCACCTGAATGTCGATATGGCCGCTTGCTGGCAAGCCGACGACGCCCTCTTCGACCTGTTGTGCGACAAGGAAATCGCCAATCCGATACTCGCCGATGTCGGCGGCAAGTAAGTCGCCCACGGCAATGTTTCGAGAAGGTGAAGACGCAAAAGACAACCATCCGCGACTACCTGTTCGGCGAGAACAGCAGGGAGTCGACGCATGGCTGCCGCGCTGGATGAAATTCCCCGCCGGAAGCTACACGACCCAAGGCGGCTTCCGCACCGCCGATCAATGGGCCAGAGTTCAGCCGCTGTTCATGGCCGAATGAACCAGCCAAGCCAGGCGGAGGCAATTCGAGTGCCGCCGCCTGGCACCTCTCTCGGGCGATGCCGGCTGCACCTTTGCGGCTTTTCCGGCGCGCACCGCACGCGAAATCCCGACGCCAACTCATCGCCTTCGCCAGCCCTGCGCCGCGCCGGGATGCTTGCCGAGGCGCAACGCGGATATAGCCACGTCCGCCCCTGGTCGACGGTGTCTGAACCTGCGCAAGCCCGATATCCGCGACGCCGCTTGGGCATCGTGTCAACCGATCGCGCGGCCTGTCTCCTAAGCGGTCTTGCGGGGCAACGCGATAGCGGCCATTCGCGGCAACGTTCGTCGTTATCAGCAGCGTCTGGAGGTGCTCGCCCGGGACCTACAAAAGAACAAGGAAGAGCTGAAAATCCGCCGGTTGTTCAATCGGGACGAATGGGCAATCACCAGTGCGAGCCCGGTAGTCGATCGACGGTACGCTCTCCTCGGTCATGCTGGCGATGCGATCAATGCGCTGCTCGTCGCCGCGGCCAAAATCTGCGCCTGATCCTCACGGTTCTCGCGCTTTGGCTTGCCTGGTGCCTGCAAGCACTCCAGCCGAAAACGGCGAAATCGGATGCTTCCACTCGTCTTCCCGGGTTCGCAATATCAACAACATCAACGCCTTAGCCGTTGTTCAGGGCCGACTACCGAGTATCTGCGCCGCGGTAGGGTTCGGCTCGGCTGAGAGCATCAAGCCGAGCGCCCCCGATAGGCAAGGGCTCGCCTATACTCGTGCCGGTCATCTAGGGCTCGGCAGATCGCCAAGGCCCCGGCGGCAAGCATTCCGGATCAGGGCGAGGTTGGGTTTTGGCCATGCGTCGCGTGTGGGTCGCTGACTTGAGGTGATGTGCGTCCGGCGGCCCGCCTCGTCGCCTCGTCGAGGTTAGTCACCGAAATGATGCGCTGACCGCCGGCCAGCGGACTGACCGAAGACGCATCCACATTCTGACTCGCTGAAAAGATGATTCAAGAGATACGAGCCATCCCCAAGGTCGGCCGGAGCGTCCCGCTCGGCCCAAGCGTGAAAGATATCATCGCCACCCACGAGGCTCTGAGTCGAACCGCAACCCTTCGCTCTCGCTTCGGGTCCTTCTCTTCATTCCGGTCCTTCGGATGCGGTCCGCCTGGACGGCGGCCCTTCCGGTCGCAACTCGCCGCCCGCCCCGCTTCCGTCCCGCTTCCGGGGAAAGCCGCGATTGGCGAGCGGAGGCAAAACGAAGCATGCAAGATAGAAGCGTGCCGTCATCGAAGAGGCAGGCAGAGGCGGGGCGCCATGTCCTTAATTCCCGCTTTGCGGCCGTCGAGCGTCGGAATCGTTCCTGTTTCCGTCTTGCGAAGGCCCGTGGCGCAGGAATCGGCGCAGGCCCTCGTGGGAGCGGTTCTCCGCTCGCTCGCCGCCTCGATTACAGCCAACAAAACGGGCGCGAGGATTGCCACAGGCAGAAGCAGCCGAAGCCATCATCGTGACGATTTGCTCTTTTGCAGCTCGGTTCGTTCAGCGTTCCAGTCGGGTGGGGTCTGATCGAGAATGTTGCGAACGAAGAAGTCCAGGAGTTTGCGCTCAGTGTAGATGCCTGGCGCGTTGTGATCGGCACCAGGCACATAGACCATGTCGAAATCTTTTCCCGCCTTGATGAGTCGGTCGGCAAGCTGCAGCGAGGAGGACGGGTCGACATTGCGGTCCATTTCGCCGACGACGATCATCAGCTTGCCCCGCAGCCTGTAAGCATTGTCGATGGCGGAGGATTGGGAATATTCAATGCCGACTGGCCACCCCATCCACTGTTCGTTCCACCAGATCTTGTCTATCCGGTTGTCGTAGCAGCCGCTGTTGGCGACCGCGACCTTATAGAATTCGGGATGGAAGAGCAGCGCGCTCACCGCGTTCTGGCCGCCTGCGGACCAGCCGAAAATGCCGACATTGGAGATATCGTACCACGGATACCTCGCGGCGGCCGCCTTGTGCCATAGAATGCGATCGGGAAAGCCTGCGTCCTTCAGATTTTTCCAGGCAACGTCATGAAAGGCGCGCGAGCGCTTGTTGGTACCCATGCCATCGATCTGCACAACGACGAAGCCCAGCTGCGTGAGCGGCTCTGTCCGCCCTGAGAAGGATTTTGGGACGAACGAGCCCTGGGGCCCGGCATAGATATTCTCCACCACCGGGTACTTCTTCTTCGGATCGAAATTGGCGGGCAGGTGGATCACGCCCCAGATATCAGTCGTGCCGTCGCGCCCCTTGGCGTGGAAACTGAGTGGCGGCTGCCAGCCTGCGGCGACGAGCTCGGACATGTCGGCGGTCTCCACCTGCATGAGTTTGACATCGTCGCTGGCGCGGTAGAGCATCATGCGGGGCGGCAGATCGATGCGTGACCAGAGATCGACATAGTAGCGGCCGTCGGGAGAGAACTCGACATGGTGGTTGGCCGGCTCGGGCGTGAGCTCAGTCAGCCCCTCACCGTCGAAGCCGATGCGGTACGCATGGACGAAATAAGGGTCTTCCCCCGGGTGCATCCCGCTCGCCTCGAACCAGATCTGGCGCTTGACCGGATCGACATGGTTGACCCCCCGCACGACCCACTCACCGCTGGTAATCTGGTTCTTGAGCGCGCCGGTCCGGCCGTCGAACAGATACAGGTGCTCGTGCCCATCGCGCTCGGACGCCCAGATGATCTCCTTCCCGTCGTCGACATCGTAACGAAAGATTTTGCCGGTACGGCGCTGGTTCATCACCAGCGGCCGGTAATCAACGAAGGTCGTGCTGGTCTCATCGATCAGCGAGCGTGCGCGGCCCGTGGCGGCGTTTACCTCGACCAGCCGATAGAGCTGATGCCCGCGCTGGTTATATTCGAAAGTGAAGCCGCGACCGTCCGCCCACCACCGGAGAGGGGAAAGTTCGAAGGGGTTGGAGAACAGGGCGTCGTCGATCGCGATCTGGCGCTGGCTGGCAATGTCGAACAGGACCGGCTGGGGCAGCGGAAGGACATCGCCCGGCTTGGGATAGACCCTTGCCGAATATTCGCGCTGCAACCGGTCCGTCGACGAATTGAGGTAGGGGACCTCCCGCTTGTAGCCGGGGCGAACGCGGTAGGCCGCGAGATGGCGCGAGTCCGGCGACCAGCTCAGTGTCGAAAAGACGTAGCCATTGTTTTCGGATCCATCCCGGCTCAGCGCAACATTCTGCAATCCATCCTTGCTGCGCAGCAAGACATTGTGGTTCCTTATATAGACGATCCATTTGCCGTCGGGCGAGACGCTCCTCTTGTCGGGGTTATTCTTAGCCGGGGGGGTGTAGTCGTGGCGGAGCTGAAAGTCCGGCGCGTCCACATCCAAGTTTGTGCTGGTGCAAACATAGCTTGCAACGTCGCAGCTCCACCGGACCTGCTTAATCAGGAAGTCGAGCCTGCGACCATCCTCGGTCAGTTCGAAACGCTCGAAGGGAAGATCGCCGGCCTGATAGCTCTTATGGCTCGCTTCATTTAGCGCCGCCGCCAGACGGGCCTGGTCGAAGGCGGCCCGTTTCAAACCCGTGGCAGCATCGACCCGCATGAACTGGCGCTCGCCGTGGCTAGTCCGGCGGTAGACGAAGGCTTCACCCCCAGTCAGCCAAAAAGGCATTTCGGGGACATTGGCAATGAGTCCGCTAAAGCGATCGTTGATCGTAAGTGCCCGCTCCCAATCGCTCAGCACCAGCGGTGGATGTGCACCGTTTGAACCGTTGGCCAGCGCCCCAGCGGTTGCCGATCCCGATGCCCCTTGAACTAATGACGAGAGAGCCGAAGCGCCGATCTTGACCATATCTGTTCACCTCTTCGGTTTTCGGGAGACGCATTGTTGGATCTGGCTTTTCATCGCCGGTGTGCAGCAGCGTTGAGCGTTGCTCGAAGGAGTCAGCACGCGGGGTGCAGCCGAGACGGCAGTCACCATGACCCGTGCGCCCTACGCGGATGTCCAGGAACTGGCCGGGTGAAGCAGACTGAAGAGTTGGCGCCGAGCCAGCAGGGTATTTTCCATGTCCACAATGATGGAAATTCAAAGCCCGATGACGCTTGCAATCACACTCCCTTCCTTTTTCTGCACCTGGAAGGGCCGGAATTGGGCCCGGCACAAAGCGTTGGCTATGGACATTCTCTGCATGGCTGTCGTCAGTCCGTTGATCCGTGTCCGGATGAACGATGCAATATGCGCGCCAAAGGAGATCCTTTTAGATCACGGCAATCGATCGGACTGGCTGTGTCGGGTGAACGACATTAACGTCGCATATCCGACAGCTCGGACAACCCCAAGTCACATGACCTTGGGTGTATGTCGGTTGACAAAAGTGGACCGTCGGGCCGACGGCAAAGGGCGCACGAGGCGCCCTTCATTCGACTCGGGCTGCGCGTAAGCCGACTTCGCCGGCGTCAGAAATGGTACGTGACGCCTGCGCCAATCAGCCAGGGGTCGAGCTCCGCCTTCCCCGTCTGCTTGTTGCCGGCCACGGTGACGTCGAAGTCTGGCTTCAGGAAAAGCTTCTTCACGTCGAAGTTGACGCCCCAGTGCTGGTCGACCATGTAGTCGAACCCGACCTGCAGCGCGGTGCCGAACGTGTTCTTGACCTTGAGATCATCGGCGCTGCCGGCTTGCTGATGATAGAAGATCGTATAGTTCACGCCGGCGCCGACATAGGGCTTGAAGGCGCCGAAATCGGTAAAGTGGTACTGCAATGTCAGCGTGGGCGGCAGCAGCCAAACCTTGCCGATATTCCCCAGCCCGCCGATCGAGCCTTGGCCTGTGATGTTGGCATAGGTGGTGCCGAGGATAAGCTCGGCTGCGACATTGTCCGTGAAGAAATACGAAATATCGAGTTCCGGCGTTACGGTGTTCGAATAGGAAAGACCGGAGCCGGGCACCGCGCTAACGTAGCCCGAATCCTCAGTGATAACCCCCAACGCGCGCAGGCGGATCTGCCAAGGGCTTGGCCATTCCCTGAACAAGGCACCCTCATCCGGGTCGCACGGTTCTGCAAGGTCTGCCGCGGCCGCCTGCTGTCCTACCAGCAACAGGACGACGGCCGCTGTGAGTCCCCGCAACACGTTCATTCGCTTTGTTGCCATAATGTTGTTTCCTTGCTCGTTAGACTTCACTGTGAATAGTCCTGCTGTGTTGATTGCTATCTACAGAATACTGGCGCGCATTATTTGCAAATTCTGCGCCCATTGTTAGGCCTGTACTCACTTCGTCGAAGTTCGCCCTTGTTGACCTGCCGGTCGCCAATGAACGCTATCGGCGTGCGAGCCGATCGCGCTGCCAAGGAAATTGTCGCCCAAGGCAATGAATGCGGCCCGCTCGGATTGTCCTTGGCGTAGCTGTGCCCGCCTGAGCTGGTCCGTAGAAGTAAGCGGGATAGGCATCGTATTAACGTAGCCCGAATATGTCCCCGAGGCGGCGCAGGCGGAACTGCCCAGAGCTTGGCTCTTAGATTGGTGTCGTAGACGGGCACGGGTAAGGGGGAGGCGGAGGGGGAGGCGGAGAGGCGCAGGGGGCTTTTGGAGTCGCGATAGCCGGCTGTGCCAGCAGCATCAAGACGACGGCCGCTGTTACTCCCCGCGCCACCTTCACTCGATTTGTTGCCATGATATTTCTCCTTGCTCTTCAGAAATGGTAGACTGCAATAGTCCTGCAGTATTGATTGATATCGACAGCGTGCGGGGCGCGCATTTGCGCAAACCGTGCTCGCATTATTTGCACCTTGTCGCAGTCCTCGACCTCTACTCACTCATTCGACGCCCGCCTTTCTCGAGCTCCCGGTCGTCTATGAAAGCTATCGGCGTGCCAGCCGATCGCGCTGCGAAGGAAGTGGATGCCAAGACTGATGAATGCAGCGCGCTCCCGATTGTCCTTGCCGTAGCCGTGGCCGCCCGCGCCGGGCTCGTAGAAGTACGCGGGATAGCCAAGGGCCTGCAGCTTTGCCGCCATCTTGCGCGCGTGGCCCGGATGGACGCGGTCGTCCCGCTTCGTGGTCGCGAGCAGGATAGGCGGATAGGGCTGTCCGGGCGTCGCGGCGTGATAGGCGGAGACTTCCTTCAGGAAAGCCCAATCGTCAGCCTTGTCGGGATCGCCATATTCGTCGATCCAGCTCGCGCCCGCCAGGAGCTTGGTGTAGCGGCGCATATCGATAAGCGGAACCGTGCAGAACAGCGCGCCGAAATGCTCAGGATAGCGGGTAAGCATGTTGGCGATCAGCAGGCCGCCATTTGAGCCGCCCTCGGCGGCAATCCGCCTCGGCAGCGTAATGCCCCTTCGCACGAGGTCGGCGGCAACGGCGGCGAAATCGTCATGGGCGAGACGCTTGCCCTCCCTCCGCCCGGCATCGTGCCACCGGGTGCCGAACTCGCCGCCCCCGCGGATGTTCGCCACCACACACGTGCCGCCGCGCTCGAGCCACAGCTTGCCGAGCGAGGAGTTGTAGGAGGGCAGGAGCGATATGCCGAACCCGCCATAGGCGCTGAGATGAACCGGGGCATCCCCGTTCCCATCCGCCGGACCGACCTGTGTATAGGGAATCATCTCACCATCGATCGATACTGCCTCGTGGCGCGTGACCACCAGGCCGGATGCGTCGAAATTCTCCGGGCTGCGCTTCAGGATTACTGAAGCGCTGACAGGCGGCGCGGCATTGAGATCGAATAGGAAAAGCTGCGGCGGGGTGATTGGATCATGAGCCCCGACCAGAACCTCCCCATTGGTCTCGTGGTCTGCGGCATCGAGTGACCAGAGGTGAACAGTCCCTTGCACGGGAACGGTGTCCAGGGCTCGGCGCGTCCATTCTTGCGGGCCCGGCGTGAACACCTCGAATCTCGGAACGAGGTTCGCCAGGTAGGCGATAATGAGCTTCCCGTCATTCCAGAAGAATGACTGCAGACAGCGCCTCTCGTCCGGTTCAAACAGGGTACTGAAACGGCGTTCGCCGGCCAGGAAAGAGGAAAGCGAGATGCCGATCAGCGCGTCGGCGTGATAAGTCGTCCCGGCAACCGTCCATGCTGTGCGCGGCTTTACCGCCAGCCAATCGCCGAAGTTACCCCACCAGGCGTCCTTAGGAAGGTCGATCTCAATCTTCGGCCCGCTTTCATCGCCAATGCGGACTATCTTCTCGAAGCAGGCCAGCTGCTCGATGAACCACACGCGCTCGCTCTCGGCGGTACGGTCCAGATGGCCAGACACACCCAGGGTTTCGGAACCGGTCTCGAAGATTACCGGCGCGGTGAGGGGATCCGCGCCACGCTTCCACAGTCGCACGGTGCGCGCGTAACCGGAGCGGGTGGCCATGCCATGACCAAGCGCACTGGAAAGCAGAAGCGTGTTGGGGTCGAGCCAATCAATGTCACCCTTGGCCTCGGGGAGATTGAAACCGTCGGCGACAAAGCTCAGAGAGCTCAGGTCGAATTCGCGATGCACGACCGCGTCGCTGCCGCCGCGCGACAGGCGCAAGACGGCTCTTTCGCGCGTCTCCGGCTCGATCGACGCGCCGCCCCAGATCCAGTCCTCTCCGTCGCTAGCCGCGAGGGCATCCAGATCGAGCAGTAGCTCCCATTGGGGATCCGCCTGCATGTAGACGGCAAGGGTGATCCGGCGCCACAGTCCGCGCGGATTTCCGGCATCTCGCCAGAAATTGTAGAGGTACTGACCGCGGCGCGTGACCAGGGGAATTCTGTCGGGACGGTCGAAAATGGCTGGCAGCGCCGCCCGGTCGCGCTCGAACTGCATTCCCGCGAAGTGCTTCAGGGTCTTTGCCGACTGGCTGGCGGTCCACGCAAGTGCCCGTTCGCCTTCTACATCTTCGAGCCAAAGATGGGGGTCATCGTCGGGTGCATCCAGCGTTGGACGGAAATCGAATTCGGTCATGCCCGGACAACCAGAGGAATGAAAGCGCAATGGCTTCCATCTGCTCGGGTACGCTGAGTGCTTGCGGGGGCGCCCGCATGTGGGAAAACTGTGATCATCAGGTTGGTTCTTTTCAGTCGGTGCGGCGTCGCAGTGCTTTTGCGCATAGGACTGCAACCGTCGTGCCAACTGGGAAAATCGTTTCGGAACAATGTGACAGCTCTGACAGCGCTGTGTCAGATGTCCGACATCGTCGAGAATCCGACAACGAGTGCACCGCGCAATCACCCGATCGACCTCCTGCGGGAGTTCGGTGACGCCGCGCAGGACTCAAGCAGGGAAGCTCACAATGAACTTGGTTGGCCGGCCCCCGACATCTTCGCTCCGGAACGCTTCTCGCACAGGGATTCAATGGCAGACATCATGAGGCAACGGACGCCGTGAGCGACCAAGCGCCCTGTGCCTAGGGATCTAGACACCGCCACCAGTCAAAAATCGGCGATCCGAGGAAGGGATGGGGCGCCGCTTGGCCGAGCTGATGGTTATCCAACATTGCCAGCAAACTTGGCCTGAACCGTCCCCTTGATTGCATTTTTTAAGTCTGCCGATCGCGCCAGCAAGCTGCGTTCGAACGAACACATGGGTCGCGAGCTACATTCAGCTGGGGCGATCGTCGTTCAATATGCAAGGTAGAGGGTCAGGAACAGGGAAGCTCCGGCTCGGCATCCTATCTCGGTGAGACGGCCAACGATCGGCGGTCTTTGGCTGACGCTGCGAGTTGTGCGCCCGCACCAAAGGCAGCGTGGGACAAGTCTGCCTGGAAAACGGCTGCAGCAGGCGCAAGTGGCCCCCGGCCGCTCCATCTCCATGCCGCTCGCAAAACCCCGGCGTGAGCACCACCCCAAAGCAATTGCGCGCCTTGCCGGTTCGTTTTGCGGGCCCACTGCACAGTCGGCTCAACCTGTACACCTATACAGGCTGCCATACCCTGAAACTTGGCCTCCAATGGCGGAAAATTCCCCCAGGAGATCGACGATGACTGAGCTTATAGCGCTCGCGCTACGACAACCTACCCACAATCAGTGTGCAATCCACCGCCACGCTAATGCGCCTGCAAGGAACGTCTGGAACGCGACGCAGGAGCCGATCACCGCTATCACGTCGATTACCTTGGCGTGCTCAGGGCGCGCTGGCTGTCGCTGCGCGGGTTCAACGGCCTGGTGGCTACTTGCGCGCGACTTCTGCCCTCGACAGCGCCAATGGCACACGCTTCTACGAAATGGCGCCATGGAGGTCCGGTGCCTTCGGGGCCTGTGCTTTGCCAAGTGGCACGATGTTTCGACGTCCGTGGGGGCGGGCAGGGGAGCACAGTCGTGCCTACAGTTCTCGTGACAGGCGTGGATGAGGCTGATTGGCGCGATGAAAGATCATACGATTACACCACTGGTCTGACGCCACGGGAATGGGCTTGGGAGTTCTTACGCCGCAATCCAGCATTCCAGCGTGATCTGGTCGCAACGCGTCAGCAGGCCAATACTTTGTCTCACCAACCCTTTCTCGACGTGGTCGCGTCGGCCGGTGACCTGTCGCGCTGGGGTGTTCTGTTTCGCCGAGTCTTATGGGCGAAATTCGCTCGTATTCTGGTCTCCGCTCTGGTGCGTCCATGTGCTGCCGGTCATTGCAGAACAGCTGTCCGCATCCTCGGCGACATTGCCGTTCGAGCTCTCGGCGTTGCCATGTCGTGCGACGGTCCTGCTGGCGCCCGAGAAGGGCCAGCATGTTCTTCTTCGCAATGCGGAACATACGCTCCAGCTCGCCGTCTCTGGCGCGGATATCTTGCGCCCTGTTTGCCTCCGCACCGAGGCGATCTGGCCAGCGATGCTTTCGAAGCCCCGTCTGAGGGCGCTCGAGTGCCTCAGTTCTCTAAGTCTGGGTCAACACCTGCCCGCCCGCTTGTTTCCGCCGGAAAGACGCGGTCCGCGCTTGACCTTCGTTCTTCGTGCGCTCGACGGCTCACTTGCTGGGGCGTCACATCGTGAGCTCGCCGAAGCGCTGGTTGGTCAACGGCGCGTCCATGCCGATTGGAGGGATCCTCGCGATCATCTGCGCGACCGCATTCGCCGCGCCGTCTCGCGTGGCCGCGCCCTCATGAATGGAGGGTACAGAGATTTCCTTCTTTAAAAAGTGACAGTCCGCCCTGTGCGTCAGCCGGCGAACAGTTCGGAGCTAAAACCCGTCACCACCGATTGGCCGCTCGACATGGCAGCGAACGGCCTTCGAGGGCGCTCTGGTTGAGGCATCGTCGATGCCAAGAGGCACGTTCGTATTGTCCGATAGCCGACAATGTCGGGTACGCAAGGTACAGGAACCTGACTCTCGGGTGTTTTTAAGCGCTTTTTGACCTGGCACGGTACATGCACGCTATTCAGCAAAACACGCGGACTGAGTGGTTCCCACCGCCACGAAGTCGCTGAGTTACGCCACCTCCCAAGGCGTACCCGGCCCGGCAGCGAGCTCAGTCTCCTGCCGGGCATCCCATCGCAGATGTATTCGCGTTCAGAACTTCAAATTAGGTGGCGCAATGACGCGGGCATTGCCAATCCGGCTCATGCTATGTCACTAGAGGTTTAGGCCCGAGGCTACACTGTCACAAATGGTTGATGTCACCAGGCGCGGCATGGGAACGCCCATGTTTGCTGATCCGGCCATATTGCGCCAAGCCAAGACCGGATTGGCGCACACGCGGATTGAGGCCGAAGTAGCTCACCAGCCTCTGCGGCTCGCGGAACCGCCGGATGTCGCGACAGCGGCGATGATACCGCTCGCGACGATGGCATTGACGCCGGTGATCATCTGAAGCCGCCGGACTTGCACATCATCAACCGCTTCCCGGGCGATGTCGCGATCGAGGTCAGCCAGATCCTCGGCCAGGCGATCGATCTCGCGGATGTGGCGGGCGATAGCGGTCCGCTCGTCGTCGGGAAGCACCTGCCGCTCGAGCCAGGCGCGACCCCGACGGTTGAACAGATCGGCATGCGGGCACTTCGGCACGAGGTGCGCCTGCAGGATGCCATGCACCTCGTTCTTCACTCGCGTGCGATGTCAGTCCGCTCATCGGGAACCCAGACCTCCGGCAGAAAACCGCTGGCATGGAGCTGCGCCAGAACCCCGGCATCGATCTTGTCGGTCTTGATCCTGGCATGGGCGATCGCCTTCACCTGCATCGGGTTGGCGACAATCACCCGGCCGACATAGGGCGACAGAACCCGCACCACCGCGTTGCCCGTAGCCTCGACGACAACCTCATCCGTCCGTCGCAAACTGCGGCCAAACCCTTCCAGTCCCGAGCGGGTCATGTCGACCCGTCCGTGATGGCGCAGCCGGCCGTCTTCCCAAACCACCACCTCCGCAAAGGTGCGGTGGATATCCATTCCAATCACACGTCTCATCGGCTCCCTCTCCTCAAACAGTCGGGAGCTGGCGGGCGACGCGACACCTACGGATCCGCGCTCTCGGCGCAACCGGGCAGGTCGCAGGGGCGGCCAGCTACTAACGCGAGCTCGCAGCTCATCGAATACATCGGCCTGCCCGCACTTGGCGTGCTCCCGGTGCCCCTGTCCCGGATGGTCGCACCATACGCCGAAAATCGCTCATCTCCAGCGGGGATCGGATGGCACCGTCATGATCATACGGTTACGAACGCGATCGAGGCGCTGAACTCCAAACTGCGCCGCGCCGTCCGCACCCGGGGACACTTCCCGAATGACGATGCGGCCATGAAGCTGCTATATCTGGTGCTGAACCATGCGGCCGAGGAATGGAAACGACCGCCGCGCGAGTGGTTCGAGGCCAAGACCCAGTTCGCCGTCGTCTTCGGCGAGAGGTTCGTCAGCCAATGACGAAATCGGCCTCGCGCACAGAATTCCTGACAGATTGGCCGGCGCGTCCTGCAGCAGTGTCACCAAGACGCCAACCGCTACGCGGCGCAGACCGCGCGATCAACATCCAGGCCGGCACCTCCAGCCACCGATCGGAGGCGTGGCCAGAGAGACTGCAGCGGAAAACCTCCCGGTCAGCCTTCTCGATCACCTCATAAACGTGAACACAACGCCCGGCCCAGGGACGCCATGGATAAAGAAACTGGCGTTCCTCGGTCCCGTGGGCGTTCTCTCGTCGTGTTGTTCAACACCGCAAGGCCCCATTCCTCTCCCGGCTACCAGACCCGACAGCCTATGCCGAGTTCATCACCGCAACCGGCTCCGACGCTGTGCTGATGGAAGGCTCCGCGCCTCGACGGTTGCTCAACCCGCGCCAAGAGGCGTAACAGAAACGGCCAAGGCTTTAATCGCCACTCGACGACACTTCAGTGGCAGGTCACGCGAATGGACGATACGGCGGCTCGCTCCAGCTGCCAAGAGTCTGTTGGACTATAAATGATAGCCGGAGATTGGACCGAGAAAGTGAGGGACTTGATGATGCACTCCGGTAGGATATCCCTTGCCTCGAAGACGACTGAGTCGAGCCGCGCATGCCAACAGTTGTAGAAACCCGTAATTGTGGGCTACTAGGAACAGCATCCCGCGCCAATTGGAGCACTTGTGAGAACAGAACTTATTAAGCGCATAGAGTTCTTCCTTTCTCGAGAGCTTCCCGGACGAAGCACTCAAGCGAGTGCCGGATTGGCGCTAGGTACCCTGAAAGGACCGGTGCGCGAAGACAATCAAGATCGCGCAGCGGTAGCTGCCCTCGCTCTGCCATCTGGTAAAAAATTTCTTATCGCACTTGTTTGCGATGGAATGGGCGGGATGGCTGCGGGAGGGGAGGCGGCCTCCTGTGCCGCTAGTAGCTTCATCGGCCAATTCACTACCAGCTCAAGGCTCCCTATCGGAGAAATGTTATATGAGGCGGTCTCCGCTGCAAACGAGGAGGTTTATCGTCGCTTCCGGGGCAGTGGCGGAACTACTCTCACAGCCATCGTTGCGACTGGTATGAAAGAAGCATGGGCAGTTCATGTGGGGGATAGCCGCCTCTATGAATGCAGCACTTTTGAAGGGCTCAGTTTGATCACCCGAGATGATACAATTGGGGGGCAGTTGAGCCCCCCTAGAGGCGCTGACGAAGACATACTTGATAATCGATTGCTCCAATTTGTCGGCATTGGGCCAACCATCGAGCCACATATTTTCCGTCTGGCGAAGGGCATGGAACCGACTTATCTCCTGACTTCCGACGGCGCACATAGCATCGGAAGGAAGACGCTTGACGGAATAGCCAAGCGGTCCCGCAGTCCGGCGGAACTGGTCCGCAAGGTCGTCTATGTAGCAGAAGCTATTGGCGTAGAAGACAACTCGACAGCAGTTTCGATAATGGGTTCTGATGTGAGCTGGACCCCCAAGTTCAACGAAGGGGTTGAGCTTACATTATGGGGGCTCAGTGACAAACTTGAAATGTGGTTAGACGGCCCTCAAGCGCCTCAGCCGGCGGCGCCAGAATCGCCCAAGGAACCTAAGCCAGACGTTACAACCGCAAAGCCGAAGAAGCCGGCGCGTGTCCGTCAGAGGACAAACAAAAAAACTGGTAGGAACCCTGTTAAAGAGAACGTGGAGGAAGTAGTAGCTAAACCACAACTGCATATTGAGTTCGGAAGCCAGGATAACGAAGAATCATGATTAAGCTTCCAAGCCGGTACGCCGTGGTTTTGCAGATTTTGTCAGGTGGCGGGATGTCAGACACGCTGGTCTGTCGCGATGAAAATCTTCAACGCAAGGTAGTAGTTAAGTCGCTCAAGGCCGGAATCGAAAAGCACCGCTTAATGGATGAGCTATCAGCGCTGGCGGACATAAGGTCCAAGTACGTTGTGCAGGTATTGGACGTTTTAAGAGACGGGTTAGAGATTGTAGGATTCGTAGAGGAATTCGTCGAAGGCACTGAATTAAAACCCCTGCCCACATCGTCAGATGAGGCAAAATCTCTGGGGTGTCTGTATTCAGTTGTTGCCGGGATTCAAGACATCCATGTTGCAGGGCGAGTGCGTCGTGACATAAAGCCAGACAATATGAAGATTGATAAGTCTGGAGTGCTTAAGATATTCGATTTTGGTTTGGCTAAAATTCAGAAGAATGCCAAAACGAAGCAGTTATATTACACTCAATTTTACACTGCCCCGGAGATATTTACTCCCGATAAGGATGGAAATCACAATTTTACGACCGCAGTCGACGTTTTCGCATTTGGCGCAACGGCGCTTTGGATGCTAAACGGAGGTACTCTTCCGCTGGAGCTTGGTCAGATACCGCCGTCAGTTCCGGCCTTGCCAACAAATTTCGACGCAATTCCTCTAAAATTATCTGCCGGGATAACCGCGTTGCTTAACCGTTGTCTAAGTTGCGACCCGTCTGCTAGGCCCTCAGCCGCAGCGCTGAAATTAGCAATAGGAAAACAGCTGCTTTTTGGCAAACACCGCATGCTTCTAACATATGCCGGCACCGATCACGTAGTGGACACCAATAAGAAGCAGGTCAAACTAAGTTCTGGTTCGGACGCTGTTACAATTAGCTACAATGGATTGGACTTTGTTGTTACGAATGTGTCAGGTCATGTTAGACATAATAATAGGCAGGTAATCGCGGGTTACATATTTCAAGGCTCGTCAGTTATCGTTCTTGGCGATCCGGCATCACGCGGACGCACGTCGATTACTGCGGATATATCTCACCCGGAGGTTATGAATTGAAAGGCCCAATTTCAACAGGCATGCCTCCACTTGCGGGACGCTATATTCCCAAGGACTGGATTGGCGCAGGAGGTATGCAGCACGTATATGTTGCTTTCGACGTTTTGTTTGAACGCAATGTGGCGTTGAAGACCCCCAAGGATGATGCAGGAGCCAAGAGATTTAAGCAGTCGGCGGTCGTAAGTGCGCGGGTCAATCATCAGAACGTGGCCAAGACACTTGATTATTTTGAAGAGGACGAAAGGCCCTACCTCGTTGAGGAATTAGTACCTGATACAGACTTGTTCGCTGTAATGGCTGGCAAGCTACCATATTTACCTCCCTCAACCTGTGCCCGAATTTTTCATCAACTTGCTAAAGGTCTGGCAGCTTCGCATGCGGCTGATGTTGTCCATCGAGATTTGAAGCCGAGTAACATTATGGTTGTCGGTGGGACGCTGTTTCACGACGTGAAGATTACCGATTTTGGTATTGCCAAAATGGCAGAAGACGAAATCGGGCAGTGGGCGGAAGTCGGCGGTGCAACGTCATCTAAGACCGTCCTGGGCGCGATACCTTATATGTCGCCGGAGGCTATCAACGATTTTAGGGTTGCGAAGAAGTCCTCAGATGTGTGGGCGATCGCTGCCATAATCTATGAGCTCATGTCCGGCGAGCTCCCTTTCGGCACAGGCCTGAAGTCGATTCCAAAAATTGTAGAAGCGAGTCCTCCGAAAAAACCTAGCCTCCTCAATGCCCCGCAGTTCAAGACCCTTGGTGGTCAGCTATACGATATTGTTTTGCAGTGCTTGCATAAGGACGTAACCAAACGTCCGACGGCTGAGCAACTGGTTCAGTTATGCGAGGCGCTTTGCTATGGGACAACGCCTTATGGCTACGGAACAGTGACAGAGTTACCCGGAATAACCGGGCGGATACAAGATGAAAAAGGCTTGACCTTGATGTGGCATCCTAAGTGTTTTTATGGGTCAGCGTCAGTAAGCATCGGCTCCCGGGTGTGGTTTGGGCGCGATACTGGCCAACCTTGGGATCGTGCTTTTCCGATTGTTAAGGCACTAATTTAGTCGTCTTTCCCTGTCTTTTGCGAAAGTCGCCGGCACCATGGCTTAGCGCTTTCGCGTTCGTGTTTGAAAGCAGAGCCATGTCTTCCACCCACTCACCGCCGCAATGAGGGGGGCGGCGGGTAGGGCCCCCACCACTGGGCATCTATCATTAGCCTGAACTTGAGCCTTGCCAAGCTTTGTCCGGGCGGTCTCGCCTCACGGCTGGGAAGTGCGGTCCGTGGAAACGGGCATATCAGTTAGATCAATCATCTACGCAAACCCATCGATGCGTTCGTGGACAATCGCGCGCATTTGCTCCGCCATCTTCGCGCCTTGAGAGCCGTCTGATAGAGGCGGCGGCAATTCGAGGTGGTTGAGAGCGCGTGAGAGGGCTGCAACGAGATCGTCGATGCTGCTATCCGCATCGGCTGCCTTGATGCCAGCCGTGCTCGCGAAAGCCTTGAAGTCGGCGCGCCGCAGACGATCGTCTTTGCCGTTCAGCTTGAGGGCCATCCGGTCTTTTTCGAGATGTGGAAACACGCGAGTCGTGACCGCGTCGTAGAGCGGAGCCATGCGGACTGAGCTGAACTGCGCGCTGCCGGGCTCTGCGATTTTCAGCAGTGATATGTTCTTCAGGTGCATGTCGCCATCGGCGATCAGCCAGGCGAATAAGGATCGCTTGAGGACAAGCAGGACGTCGTCTTCGGGGGAGGTCGATAGCGGTCTTAGTGCCCGCGCGATTCGCTCCATTGTGCCGTCGTATTTTGCTTCCGTGGGCACACCGAGCACTGAGCAAAAATCCTCAAGCGCCAAAAGGTGCTTGTCGTCAAGGCTCGTTCTGATGTCGAACCGCTCGACGAGGAGCGCCGGAGGCATCCCGTCAGGCATGGGGACGAGCGCCGTCGCGGGCGTCTTGAAACCGGCCGCGCTGCCCAAAGCGAGCGACTGCCATTCGATAACCGGCAGGGGTTCAAATCCACCTGTACCGGCAGGCTTGAGGATATGGGTGAATGGTTTGCCGGTACTGGGGGAGAGAGTACCGTCGTTATCGAGGAACATCGGCGCTTTGATCTGAACGCCTGATAAACGCGGCGTATCGGTACGCTCGAAAATCTCCGCCAGATTGCGCTCGAAGCTCTGCTCCAGATCGCCACGACCCGGCCCTGCATACTGGCCAGTGAAGATAGAATTTCTAGTGAAGCCATTGAGCCGGGTTAGCAGGACGTCGGGCGGCAGGGCGGAGAGATCGCTCGCACGCTCGACGATGGTGATGTTGGACATGTAGCGTTTGCCCGAGCGCAGCGTCGCGCGCTCGTCGCGGTCATTCAACACCGACTCAAGCCAGCCTTCAGGCAGCAGCGAGAGGATGAAAGGAGGGAGCTTGCCCGGCGTGGTCTGGCGAACAAGTGGCGGGCCATCCTGATCGTCTGGAGTCCAGCGCCACTCAAAACCATCATGTGTGAGATTGCCGAGCGGAGCGCCGTGCCACGCTACGATCAGATCGAACGCGGCTTCATTGCGCGCAGGCTCTGCGGTCACTGGACGGCGCAGGAGGAAGCGCTCGGCGTGCTCGCCTTCGCGATACCACTGGTTTTCGCGGGCAAGCGCCCATGTCGCGTCGGCAGCGCCCTGGGCGCTGCCGTATTCTTCTATGAGGCGGTTCGCGATTGTCTCGCGCATCGTCTCATCGATGGATGCCGCGTGTTCGCTGCGCAGGCGGAAAGCTTCGAGGAAGCGCTGGCGCATCGAGGAGACGTCGATCCGGAATTCTCCCATGCCATCATCGACATTCGCTTGAGCGACTGATGGGTGGTCGGGAGCTGCGTTCTGAATGATTTCCAGCGAGCGCAAGCGCGTGCGCTGTATTCGTCGCCCGCTCAGGAACAGACGGCCATCGCGGGTCGGGCCGAGAAGGACAGCGCTCGCCGCCGAGAGGTAAGCGTTGGGATACAGGTATTTGGCGATGCGGACGGCGTGTTTGAGTATCGTGGCCTCGATATCCTCCCCGGCATCGACATAGATGCCGCGCATTAGCTGGACGAGCTTGCCCGTTTCAGCCTGATAGTGGCTGCGGGTTTTATCGATGTTTTCCCCGACGAGGTGAAGGGCCATTTCTAACTTTCTCGTATCTGAAATACGGGAAAGTAGCATAGTGAGCTCCAAAATTCAAGAGAATCTAACTTTCGCGTGTTTCATATACGTGAAAGTTAGAATGCTTTCTCGGAAGGTCGGGCGTTCTCCGGCTCGGCAATCGGACCGCCGGGCGAGAACCTGGTCTACGAGGGCGAGCAGGCAGAAATCAAGGCGTGCATTCTGCCGCACCATAGTCGAATCAGCCAAACGTATGTGGGCGGAGTCCTTCAGCAACTATTCCTAGAGCGCGAGATTATTCGCTGTCACGGGACACCAGCTAGCCGCGGGCCAACGCCCATAATGGCGGGCTCGACCGAAAGCAGTTTCTTCGCCGCCGCCCTGACTTCTTCGAGCGTCACCTGCTCGATGAGGGCAGGGCGGTGCTGGATGTAGTCTATGCCGCGCTTGTCGAGCTGCAGCCTGAGAAGCGTGGCTGAAATCGCCCTGGAGGAACCAAGATTGCTCATAGCATAGGCCCCGATCAGATGCTTTTTGCTCGCTTCGAGCTCGGCCGCTGTTGGCCCGGTGTCCACCAGCTCCTTGATTACTTGTCTAATCAGGTCGAGCGTCTCCGCCGCCCTGTCGGCGCGCGTCGACGTGGTCACGACAAGCGTGTTGGAATGCTGGTGGCCTTGCAAACTAGAGGACACACCGTAGGCCAGGCCACGCTTTTCCCGCACTTCCTGGAACAGACGTGAGGTGAATGGCGAGCCTCCGAGTATATCGTTTATCAGCTGCGCGGCATAGAATTCCGGGTCGCTGCGTCCGACGCCGGGAAAAGCCAGCTGGAGCGAAGTCTGGGGCAGGGCGTATGCGACCAACGTACACTGGCCGAGCTTCGGGGTGACATCAGGTACCTGGGCGAGCGCCTGCTTCTGAGGCAAATCGCCGAACAACTGGTCGAGCCTTGCACTCAGAGTTTTGGCATCGATGTCGCCGACAACCGCCACGTGCAGCCCCTCGCGGGCGAAAGCGGCCTTGTGGAAGGCGCTTAGATCGGCGGGCGTTATGCGGGCCAGGCTTTCCTTGGTGCCCTCGGGCGGCCTCGAATACGGATGCGCGCCGTAGAGCCTGCGCCGCCATGCATCCCTGCCGATCGCGTGAGGTTCGCGCTCGTTGGCAATAATGCCGGAGAGAAGCTGAGCGCGGATTCGGTCAAAGGGTTCCTGATCGAAGCGGGGCCTGTTCAACGCTAGCCTGATGAGATCGAAAGCGGCGTCCTGGCGCTGGGAAAGCATGCGCACCGAGCCATAGATGCCGTCAGGCCGCGCGTGGAAGCTCATCTCAGCGCCGGCATCATCGAGCCGCACCTGAAAGGTGTCGCCGCCGTGATCGCCTGCGCCCTCGTCGAACAAGCCGGTCATCAAATTGGCAAGCCCCTCCTTACCGGCCGGGTCCTGGCTGGTGCCGCCGTCAAACACGAACTGGAGCGTGACGATCGGCAGCTTATGGTCTTCCACCAGCCAGGCGGTGATCCCCTTTTCAGATTTCACCTCCTGGATGTTCGCCGCAGCACGGGCGGTACACGCTGGCAGGGTGAGGAAGAAAATAGCAAGGCAAAGGACAGCCAGCCAGGAGGCGAGGCGCCAGCCTTGTCCAAAAGGAGAGGGCAATGCCTCTGGAATGGCCCTGCGGAATTGGTTCGTCATCATATCAATTTTCCTTGGGTAGGAGATAGCCGGTGGTCGAATGGTCGGACACGAGGTAGCGGGCGGCAACGGCCTTAACCTGATCGGCCGTGACCTTGCGGATGCGGTCCGGCCATTCCTCGACGTCTTTCACATTGCCGCCTGTGGCAAGCGTGGCGCCATACATGCCAGCGACGGAGGCCTGCTCGTCATGGGCGAAGATGAACGAGCGGATATAGCGGTTTTTCGTCTTCTCCAGTTCGTCGCTGGTGATGCCGTTCCTGGCGATGCGCGCTATCTCGGCGTCGACTGCGGCCTCGACATCCGCAAGCTTCGCCTTGCCGCGCGGCCAGCCGCGGATGCTGAACTTGCCAGCATCCAGCATGGTGCCCTCGAAATCAGCGTCGGCCGCTGCGGCTATGCCTTGCTTCACAACGAGCTCCTGGTACAGCCGGCTGCGGTTGCCCCCGGCGAGAATCTGTGCCAGCAGGTCCAGCGCCTCGGCTTCGCCGGGCTCGGCGGTGCGATAGGACGGCACCACCCAATATCTGGAAAAGATGGGGACCGAAACGCGGCCATCCCTTAGCGTCAATGTGCGCCTGGTGTTCTGCACCGGCTCAGACGGGCGTTCGCGTGGCGGCAGATCTGGTCCACGCGGGACCTTGCCATAGGTCTTCTCGGCCAGCGCCTTCACGGCCTCGGGCTCGACGTCGCCTGCCACCACCAGCACGGTGTTGTTCGGCCAGTGCTTGTCATAAAAAGCCACGGCGTCGTTGCGGTCCAGCTTCTCGATCTCGTGCATCCAGCCGATCACCGGGATCCGGTAGGGTTGGCTCTGCCAGAGGGTCGTGACGACCTCCTCATCGAGAAGCGCCTCCGGACTGTTGTCGACCCTCAAGCGACGCTCCTCGCGGACCACGTCACGCTCGGTGTTGATGACGTCATCCGTGAGGGTGAGATTGCGCATGCGATCAGCCTCGAAGCTCATCATCTGCTCCACTGCCGAGGGCGCCACTCTTTCGTAGAAGGCAGTATAATCGTAAGAGGTGAAGGCGTTTAGCGAGCCCCCGATCTCCGCCACCGCGCGGTCCAGCTCGCCGGCGCCGTGATTGGCCGTCCCTTTGAACATCAGATGCTCGAAGAAATGCGCGATGCCGGATTTGCCCGGAGGCTCGTCGGCACTGCCGACCTTGTACCACAGCATATGGGTGACGATGGGCGCGCGGTGATCGGGTATGACGACCACCTCCATGCCGTTGTCGAGCAGGAAATTTGCTATGTCATAGGCGGCCGCCGGAGACGGCGCGGTCGTCAGAAATGCCAGCGCGGTCGCAAAAAGTGCGCCCCGCAGCCAAGCAGACGGTGGCTTCGGTTGTGGTGACCGGGCGATGGACAAAGTTCGCACGGAAGTGAGTTGTCCCTCAATTTGAAGGTGCTGCGTCCCTGTCGCCCCCACTGGGAGAAGGTGGATCGGTGGGCAGCGCCGGTCCAGACGAGCCCTCACAATGCTGCCAGGCCCGGCTTGGATGTCAGTTTTGAGTAGGTCGGCGAAAGGTGGGGCGGCATTTTTCTGGGTGGGGATCATGGGACGACTCTCCTGCGTGTTTTGCATGACCCCGCAGGAACCGTGCCAGATGAGAAAGCCGTTTCGGCGATGCGATTCAACGGACTCTCTGTTGCGTACCTTCCGACATTGTCCGACGTCTGACACCGCCGAATGGGGGGCGCTTGCCGCTTAAAGAGGTGGCTACGTGAACTACCCTTAGGACAGCGGCGAAGATGGTGGCGTCAGCGCGCCCGTAGTTGCTGGTCGTCCGCGTACTCTTGCTCACATCGGCCGATCGCAGGTCCCTAACAGGACTCCAAACCAGCGATAGACGCGGTTCTGGAATTTACCGGAGCGTTTCAGAACTTGTGTTTGCCATTCGGAGCGCCAGCGCGGGAGACGCTGTCCGCGACAGGCGGTCATGATGGAGCTTGCGAGCCGCTTTAGCGATTTGACCGGGCTTTTGCTATTTTAGCTTTTGCTGCCCTAAAGTCTCGGATATGAAGCGGACCTGGCTTATGGCCTGCCTACATTGAATTGTTACAAAGGAATACGCTATGGCGACTGGAACGGTGAAGTGGTTCAACAGCACCAAGGGATTCGGTTTTATCCAGCCTGACAACGGAGGTCAGGACGTTTTCGTCCACATTTCCGCTGTCGAACGAGCGGGCCTCTCGACCCTTAATGAGGGCCAGAAGATCAACTACGAGGTCGAACAGGACCGCCGTACTGGCAAATCATCCGCTGGCAGTCTCAGCAAAGCTGGCTGACCTTTTTCTGCTTCTGCCCGGCAAGAGCCGGGCAGAAGTGCCACTGACCGCGCCTAGGAGCGGGCAAGAACACGGATCCCCGCCGACTGGGGCAGCGGATTGTACCAAGCTGCTAAGTTCTACTGCCACAAGATGTTGCAAGCGAAGAGGGGCGGGTCACAGCCCTCTTACTTTCTGCAGCAGATGCTTATCGCATTCTCGATCGAGCGTGCCGGGGAATGAACGAGCAATTCAGCCAGCCTCCAGCCATCGACACCTCCGGAATCAAGAGGGCAGGCTACATTGGCCCTGAGGGGACCTGGACCCATCAAGCCAGACGTTGCATGCGTCCCAGCCACGACCTCTCTGGTCGGAACCACTCCCTACCTCGACCAAGTCATGCGCCTGACATCTCCCAGGATCATCGCTGAGTACCCGAAAGTCCTGAGCTACAGTCTCATGGCCAGTAAGGATGCGAGTTTCTCGATGATCACTAAGGTGGTGGGCCACCCCGTGGCCCTGCAGGAGGTGGCCGGGTGGCTCGACGAGAACATGCCCAACGTCGAGCGAGAGAGCCGTAGGGGAGCGACATCATTCGTGGCTGAGCAAAAGTCTCCCTCAGTAGCGGCATTCGGTCCTGCGCTTGGTGCCAAGCTGTACGATCTGCAGATATTGCGAACAGGAATTGAAGAAGGGCTGCATAACGTTACGCGGTGGTGGGTGCTCGGGCGCAGGACCCCAGCGCCTTCAGGATTTCACCGGACGACACTTCACCTCCGCGCTTCAGAACAAAATTTCAGTTGTGTCCTGAACAGGTTCTCGAAGGACGATTTAGCCGTTCTCAATGTCTATCAGCGTCCGACGTGCGAGCGGCTGGACACCCATCACTATGTCATCGATGTCGCAGGCCACGTTTTGACGCACCCGGCGCTGGCCGCGTTGGCGGAGATTGGTGGCCTGAGAATTCTCGGATCGTACCCACGTCGCTATTAGCTATGGCCAACTAGTTTCCGTCCATAACCCAAACTGTTGATCCTCATCACTGACGAACAAGGGGCTGCCGCATCGAACCTGATGCGATGTACACGTAATACCGCGCGCCATGGACGAGATCATCGCGCCGACGACTTGTCGTTCCCGCCCAGTTTCTTGCCTGCGAAACGGTGGTACTCATGGGCACAGATGTCGATCGGCCGGACATCTCGCAAAACCAGTCACCGTTGTAAGGTTGTAATGCGTTATCGGCCGCACACTCCTCCATTCGGAAGGTCAAACACTTCAATCCGCCAAGGGGTGCCGTGACCGGGGCCTGCGGCAGTTTTACGAGCGTGCCGTTTGGCACGAGCTTATCGCGTTGGCTCCCCTCACGCTGCTTGGCTATGCTTATGGGACAACCCGGTCGACAAAAGCATCGAATGCGGCAGCAACAGCGCGAATTACGAAACGATGCTCATGCCGCACCCGGATGAAACCGGTTTCGATGTCCACGATCCCATCCTCGGCCAGCTTCACCAAGCGATCAGCAGCCGAATCGAGAAGGCGAGTTGGATCGAATCCATAGGCCGCACCAATTGCCGGCACATCGGCCTGCAAATCGCACATCAGCCGCTCGATGATTGCGGCTCGCACGCGGTCTTCGTCTGTCAGCCGGTAGCCTTTTGAAGTCGCCAGACAGCCAGCTGCTATGTGCCGGCTGTAGGACTCACGTGTCACCTCGTTCTGGACGTAACCCTCGCCGACCCGCCCTATAGCCGACGCGCCGAAACCAATCACAGTTTTGCAGGTGTCGGCCGAGTAACCCAGCGAGTTACGCCGTAGCCGACCGCTGGTCTGCGCCAGCGTAAGTTCGTCGTCCGGCAAGGCGAAATGATCGAGGCCGATCGCACGGTAGCCGGCCGCAACCAGTGTCTCTGCCACGGCGGCAGCCTGTTCGGCGCGGGCGACGCTGTCCGGCAGCGCAGTCTTCTCGATCAGGCGCTGATTCCTTATCACCGATGGAATGTGGGAGTAGCCGAACATCGCGAGCCGGTTGGGACGCATGGCGACAGTCGCCGCCGCAGTCTGGACGCAGGACTCTACCGTCTGGTTCGGGAGACCGAAAATGAGATCGAAGTTGATGCCGCTTACGCCATGGCGGCGCAGCTCTTCGACGGCAGCGGCCGTCTGCGCCTCGCTCTGGACCCGGTTGATCGCTTTTTGGACGATCGGGTCAAAGCTCTGCACCCCGAGGCTCGCGCGGCTCACGTTCGCTGCTCCCAACGCTTCGGCGATCTCGGCCGTGAAGGTGCGCGGATCAATTTCGACGGCGATCGTAGCGGGCTCCCTGAACGCGAAGCGGCGGCGCAGGAATTCTATGGTGTCCAGGAACTCGGCTGCCCCGATCAGGGTCGGGGTTCCACCGCCGAAATGCACGTCATTCACGACGAGCCCCTGCTGCACTTTCTCCGAAACCAAACGGATCTCGTTGCGCAGAACGTCCAGATAGTTGAGGATCGGCCCCTGATTGCGGGCAATCGTGGTCGGGAAGCCGCAAAACCAGCAGATCGATTGGCAGAACGGAATGTGGAGATAGAGCGACACCGAATCGTCAGCTGGCAGACCTCTTAGCCATACCTCATAGCTTTCGGCCCCGACGCTGGCGGTGAACTCCGCTACAGTCGGATAGATGGTGTACCAAGGCAGGAGAGCCTCGCGATATTCTTTCACGATAGAGGTCTGCAACGGTTTCCGTCCCAAGCTGAAAAGTTGGTCCTTTTACCGCTGCGGTATCCTGTGTCTCTGCGCTATGTCAGTTCCATTCCGCTTCGCGCCGTGTAATCACACCGTGCAAGGAAAAGGCGGGATTTGATCCCGCCTTTCGATGTTTCGCTCACATCATGCCGATCGAGTCGCCAGCCCCACAGCGGGTCTGGATGAGGAAGTCACGCTGGTACCTTCTTTCTGGACCGCTTCTCCGGCGCCGAGACTTCAGGCTCTTTCGGTTTGCGGCCGAGTCCCATTGTCTTGGCCAGGGCAGAGCGCGCAGCCGCGTAGTTCGGCGCGACCATGGGATAGTCCGCCGGCAGACCCCATTTGGCGCGATATTCATTAGGGCTCAGCCCGTAATGGGTCGACAGATGACGCTTTAGCGATTTGAATTTCTTGCCGTCCTCAAGGGAGATAATATAGTCCGGCGTCACCGATTTTCTGATCGGGACCGCCGGCGTCAACACCGTCGGCTCTTGTGCCGGGACGCGACCGGCCGCCGTGCCCTTCAAAGCTTCGTGCACTTGGCCGATCAGGGCAGATAGGTCCCCCACCGGAACGGGATTGTTGGAAACATAGGCTGAGACAACATCGGCGGTAAGCTGGATGAGGTTGTCGATGTTTTTGAAGTCTTCTTCTGGCATAAAACTCTCCGGTGGATTGGTCTGCGGAGCGTCGCTTCTAGTGGTGATTTCCGGTGAAAGCAACAAATGTCACGACAGGATTGTTCGTTGCTCGTCCAAGATTGAGGTCTATAGCACCACATCACGCGGTCGTGACACTGATCTGCCTGGTAGTCGCTGTCCCCTAACTGCGCCAGTATCCGCCTTTCCGTTCCGATCTCGTCCGTTTGAATTGCAAAAGGAAGACGCAGAAAGCTTGTAAAGCACCATGAGCCGTGCACTCGCTGGGGGCAGAAAACCCTGCGCGTATGAAACAGGTTGGCGTTGCGGCAGCATGTGGCGACAGGCCACGGAACCGACCAAACCTCAGGCGAACAAACAGCGGTTGCGCGCGCCCACCAATGGAATCCGCCGTCGGGCGATGGATACACCGCAGTTACTGTTGCCGCCGCTCGATTGGCTTGGTCGGCAGGCACGATTCCCTCGATCCGCTGATCTAGCGCAGGGCGTTCGCAAGCCGCATGTGGAGAATGGTTTCCGTGCACATCGTAAGGACTCCATTTATGAAAATTCTATTCCCTGCGGTGGCTGTCGCGCTTGTGGCAGCCACAGCTTTTGCTGCGCAGTCCATTCCGCCAGACCTCAGAGAAACGGCACTGGCCACCTTCAAGCCCTTGCCATTCACGCCGGCGCTCGCCAACAACCCGAGCACGCCCGAGAAGATTGCCCTCGGCAATGCACTGTTCTTCGATCCACGCCTCTCGTCCTCAGGCGTTTTCTCCTGCAACTCGTGCCACAACCTGGCCACTGGGGGCGACGACAATCGTGAAACTTCGATTGGCCATGGTTGGCAGAAGGGGCAGCGCAACGCGCCGACGGTGTTTAACTCTGTCTTCAACAAATCACAGTTTTGGGACGGTCGCGCCGAAGACCTGAAAGCTCAGGCCAAAGGGCCGATACAGGCCGGTGTCGAAATGGCCAACACACCGCATCGAGTGGTCGAGACGTTCAAATCGATGCCGCAATATGTGGAGTTGTTCCATTCAGCTTTCCCGGATGAGGCCAATCCCATCACCCTCGACAACCTAGTCAATGCACTCGCAGACTACGAGGCGACACTGGTCACGCCGGCCCCCTTCGACGCCTTCCTCAATGGCGATGAGACCGCCCTCGGTCCCAAAGAGAAACAGGGCCTGGCCCTTTTTATCGAAAAGGGCTGCTCGTCCTGCCATTCCGGTGTCAATATTGGTGGGGAAGGCTATTATCCATTCGGCGTCGTTGAGAGGCCTAGCGCCGACATTCTGCCGGAGAACGACAAGGGACGATTTGCCGTCACCAATGTACCCGAGGATTCCTATGTTTTCCGCGTGCCGTCGCTGCGCAACGTAGCAATCACCGCGCCATACTTTCATTCGGGCAAGGTCTGGGACCTGAGAGAGGCCGTCGCTATCATGGGTACCACCCAGCTTGGCGAACAGCTAACGCAAATCGAAATCGATCAGCTGGTTGCCTTCCTTCATTCGCTGACCGGAAAGCGACCGGAGATCACATATCCCATCTTGCCAACTGAAACGCCCACAACACCTCGACCTCGATCCTAGGCATTGGGAAAACAAGGCGGTCGCGTCGGGGGCCAATGAGCATTCCTTGACCGATCTGGGAGAATGGCCACAAGCGCAGCCGTCCGATTGGGCCGTGATACGTCGCGGCACGAATGAGCGTCGCACGTTGGTTGCAGGAGCCACTGCCTTGCACCAGCGATGCCCCTCGCGGGGAGATCGACGGCAGCCAGGGTGGCGTTCCCGTCAGCACCTCCGCAAAGTCACATCGACCAGTCGCCCTGCCAGTCCATCACCACCTTGCCCGAGCTGCCGCTGCGCATCGCGTCGAAGCCTACTTGAAAATCATCAATTCCGATCCGGTGCATGATCAACCCACTGACATCGAGGGGACCCTGCACCAGGGCGATCATCTTGTACCAGGTCTCGAACATTTCGCGGCCATAGATGCCCTTGAGATGCAGCATCTTGAAGATGACCTTGTTCCAGTCGATCTCGAAGCCGGTCGGCGCGATGCCCAGAATGGCGATCTTGCCGCCATTGTTCATGGTGTCGATCATGTCGCGGAAGGCGGGTGCCGCACCCGACATTTCGAGGCCGACGTCAAAACCTTCGGTCATGCCGAGCGCCGGCATGATATCGCGCAGCTTTTCCTTCGACGCGTCGACCACATGCTGGACGCCGAGTTTTTTCGCCAGCGCCAGCCGCACTGGATTGATGTCGGTGATGACCACCTTTCGCGCGCCGACGCATTGAGCGACGAGCGCAGCCATGATGCCGATCGGCCCGGCGCCGGTGACCAGCACGTCCTCGCCGACCAGATCAAAGGACAGTGCGGTGTGGACCGCATTGCCCAGCGGATCGAAGATTGCGGCGATCTCGTCGGGCACATCGTCGGGGATCGGCACGACGTTGTGCTGCGGGATCGCCAGATATTCACCGAAGGCGCCCGGCCGGTTGACGCCGACGCCGAGCGTGTTGCGGCACAGATGCCCCCTGCCCGCCCGGCAATTGCGGCAGTGGCCGCAGACGATGTGGCCTTCGCCCGAAACACGCTGGCCGATCTTGTACTCGGTGACCGCCGCGCCGAAGTCGGCGACAGTGCCGACGAATTCGTGGCCGGTCACCATCGGCACCGGCACGGTCTTCTGCGCCCACTGGTCCCAATTGTAGATATGGACGTCGGTACCGCAGATCGCGGTCTTCTTGATCTTGATCAGAACGTCGTTCGGGCCGATTTCCGGCACCGGCACTTCTTCCATCCAGATGCCGGGTTCCGCCTTGGCCTTGACCAGCGCCTTCATCATGTTCGACATCAGAATCTCCTTACACGTAGGGTGGTGCGACCAACCGCTCGACCGCACGGACCGCCATATCGCCACCGTGCTTGCCGGCATCCTGAGCAGGGAGCGTGAGCGGGCCACTTCCTCCCGCAGACCTGGCAGGCGCCTTCCCCAGCTGGTGAAGCTACCGGCAGGGCAGGAGGTTCACCGCTTCTACACAGCCTAGCGGGAGCCGATCTTCTTTGACCGCTCGACCGACGGGCGGTTCAGCGCTCCCGACGGCTCCGATGGCGTTCTGATGAGCCCACCAGCGCGAAGCCATGCTTGGTCGTGGGATTCTGCAATGTCCTCACCTGAAGCTGTTAGCTGGTTTCGGTTTGCACTCGCCACAAGCGAGCGTAAGCGCCTTCAGTTGCCACCAAATCAGCATGCCTTCCCTCCGCAACAACCCGCCCCTTGTCCAAGACCACTATTTTGTCGGCGCAACGGATGGTGCTGAGTCGATGAGAGATGATGACGATGGTTTTGCCGGCCCGACGCAGATCCTCAACCACTCGCAGGACAAACGCCTCGGCGACCGAGTCGAGAGAGGAGGTTGCTTCGTCGAGGATCAGGATCTCCGGATCCCGATACAGAGCCCGAGCCAACGCAAGGCGCTGCTTCTCGCCCCCGGAGAGGCGTACGCCGCTTTCGCCTAGATAGGCCTGGAAGCCACCGGGCCAGCGCTCGATCACCTCCCGCAGCCCTGTTTGATCGCAGATTTGGAGGATCTTTTCGACGTCTGGCTCGAACTCGCCAAGGGCGATGTTGTCGATCACCGAGCCCGAGAACACGTCGACCGATTGCGGCACCGCAGCCACAACCTTGCGCAGGGATACGGTCGACAGGTCCTGGAGGGCATAGCGGCCTATCCGTATGTGTCCACCCTCAAGCGGGTAGACATTCTGCAGCAGCGCTGCAAGGGTGCTCTTGCCCGAGCCGCTTTCCCCCACCACCGCTGTCATTTCCCCCCGACGGAAGGTGACGCTAAGATCCTGGAAAAGCTCGAGCTGGCTACCATGGCGGAACGTGACCTTCTCCAGGTGGATGTCGCCAATGTCGGATTTGTTGGCATTGATGCCGCCACCGCTTTCCGGCTCCAGGTCGAAGATCTCGAACAGGCGATCCGCCGCGATAAAAGCATCCTGAACGATCCGGTTGGTCTGGATCAGACTGGCAACCGGCCGGGTGACATAGCCCAGCAAGGTGTAGCAGGACAGTAATTCGCCGGGCGTGATGGTTTGATCGAGGGCAAGCGTCGTTCCGAACCACAGCAGCACGATGGTGAATAGAGTTGCGAGGAAAGTCGAGCTACTGTCTCCAAAGATCGAGATCAGGCCGGAGCTGTAGACGGAATGCAGCATCTTGATGAAGCGGGTCTCCACCTTAAAGTTCGCGAAGCTCTCCATGCCGGAGATCTTGATCGTGGAGACAGCTCCGAGTGACTCCACCAGTTGCGTTTCAAGTTCGGCAGCGTTCTCCATCATGGCGCGCTGTCGATTCCTGTGCAGCCGGTTGATGGTCCAATAGACGGAGAGGTACAACGGGATGGAGGCCGCCACGACCAACGCGATCTTCCACGAGTAGATGAACATCAGCCCTAACGAGAACAGTATCATTAGCACGTCGACGAACATGTTGATCGAGACGTCGTTCAGGAAGCTCCTGATCTTCACCGCGTCGTTCATGCGGGAAATGATTTCGCCCATGCGCATCGTGTCGAAGAACTTCTGAGGCAGGCTTAGGATGTGATTGTAATAGCCAAGGATTAGGTGAACGTCGATTTTCTGTCCCGTTTGCAGGACGAGCAGGTTTCTGAGGAGATTGATTACGACCTGTACAACCAAGATCAGCAGCATGGCGACGCTCATCAGGTTGAGCAGATTTCGGTTGCCCGCTGTAATCACATGATCGACGATCTTCTGGACGTAAATGGCCGTCGAGAGGCCGAGGATCGTCGTCACCAGGGCCCCCGCGAGAGCCTGCGCCATCGCCGCCTTGTGTGGCGCAAGCAGACGTACGAAACGACCTAGGGGTGAGCTGGTCTCGTCGCGGCGCTTGAAGGTGTCTGCCGGAACCAGGAGCACCAGGGCGCCAGTCCATTGCTTTTTGAATTCCTCGTGCGCCAGCTTGCGGATTTCACCATAGGCTGGGTCCATGACGATGACCCACCTGGCATTGATCGCCTGGATTACGACGAAGTGATGCAGGACCTCGTTGACGATTACGTGCGCGATGGCGGGCTTGGGGATCTTGTATAGGCTGTCGAAGCCACCCTTTACCCCCTTGGCAACGAAGCCCAGCTTCCGAGCCGCTTCTATGAGGCCCAGCACAGTCGTGCCGGAGCGGCCGGTCGAGGCATACTGGCGGATACGCGACAATGGCAGCTTGTAGCCATAGAAGGCCGCGACAGATGCAAGGCTGGCGGCCCCGCAATCCGTGATGTCGCGCTGCTTGAACTTGATGACCTTGCTCGACATGGCAGCTCGCTGATTGTTTGGAAAATGAAGGATCAGTGGCTCGCCAGGAGCGGATTGAGCCAATCGTCGACCTCGCTGTACAGGAGTTCCAGGACAGTGCGGTCGCCCAGGAGGAAGCGAGCCCGGACGGTCATGCCCTTCTTCAGGTTACCGATGACCCCGTGCTTGAGGGCGAGATGGCGGCGAGAGAGCGCGCAGCGGACCTTGAAGGCCGGGGTCCCGTCGTGCAGGGTGAAGTCGTGCGCCACGTCGAGCACCGTCGCGTCAATGACACCCCATTGATTGTAGTTGAAGGCATCCACTTGGAGACGCACCGACTGGCCGGGGCGCACAAAGCCGATGTCATTGGGGGAAACGAAGATTTCCGCCACCAGTTCACCATCCGGCGAAACCCAAGCGACGGTTTGCCCGGCCTGGACGTAGCTGCTGGAATTGAGGCCCGAGAATTGCTCGAGAGCGCCCGATACGGGTGCTCGAATGCGGGTCAGGTCCCGTTCGCTCTCAAGCTGATGCAAGGCGGCCGTGAGTTCCTCAAGGCGCAGGTTAACGTCGAATAGCTGCTGGTTCCATTCGGCGAATTTGCGCCGGGCGAGGATCTCGCCCTGGATCTCAACGTTCTGAAGTGCGAAGGCTTTTTCTTCAACGGCCTTTGCCGGTGCTACAGCAGCGGAGAGCAGTCGTTTAGCACGCTCGAGTTCCGCAGCCGCATTACCGCGAGCATACTGGTTCTCCCGCAGCAGGTTGAGGAAATGGGCGCGCTCGGCCGTGGCTGACTCGGTCAAGAGGTGGATCGGGTCCTTGGCTTGCGTGCCGGAGGAGATCAGGGTTTCTAGGTCACTGGCAAAATCGCTCTTCGCGCGAATATCGCCTTTAAGCGCCCTGAGCTTTTCCTCAACCACCCCATCATCGAGGGCGAGGATCTCTTGCCCCTGAGCAACCAGATCGTTTTCGGCGGCAAGGATGCGGGAGATGCGTCCGGAGACCGGCGCCACCAGGGGCGTCTTCTCGACGGTGGGTCGAATAATACCGGCACTTAGGAATGATACCGTTACTGTGATGAAAGGCAGAGAGACCAGCGCCGCAGCCACAGAGAGCAAAATAATATTGTAGATGATCAAAGATCTACCTGATCCTCGAGAAAGGATGCTCTCTGAAGTGCAGTTGGCGAATTCAGAAATGAGTGAGATGTTGATCACGGTCTCGCTGGTCACAATGATGTTGATCTATGATGTTGCCAATTATCCACCATGTCTTCGGCGCGTACTACACCAACGAATCCTACAGCAGAAACTGAGGCTATGAACCAAAAACCACCGGAAGTTGATGATCCCGCTTCTCGGGTTAACTCGGTCAAGCCGTATACTGATATGTCGATATCCATTGTTTTCCTTTTCAAAAACATTCAATGATGAATGTCGGCGATCTTCTGCCGATCGGCAGCACTCCCCCCGCGCCTAAAGACGGCAATACCCATGCCGACTACGAGAATAGAGGCCAAAAAGGCGTTCTGTAGCGTATTCCAAACCCAACTGAGAGTGCGTCGGCCGTACATCACGCATACGACAAACCAGGCGACATCTGCCTCGAGGTGACCGAGGTCAACCCCAGGCGGCGCGAATATTATGGATCTTCTTAATGGTGCTTAATATATGTTATCACGGCTGCTATACCCAGTGCTATCGCAGCAACTCCGCCAAATACTGCCGACGCCAGCCAGAACCACCCTCCGGACGTTGCACATGCTTCTTCGCGCGTTAACTCGGTCACACCATAGGCTTGCATATTGGTCTTCATTTTTTCTCCTCTCTTAGAGCTTGAAATGTAAGGGTGAATCAGTGATTTGGGTCGGCGACTTTTGCCCCTATGCTTACAGCTGCAAGGCCGAACGTCCCCAAAATCGCGAAAGCTATTGCCCAAAACATCCCTCCCGAAATTGCAGATGCTTCTTCGGGAGCCAATTCGGTCACACCATAAGCTGACATTTCCGCCTTCATTTGTTTTCTCCTTTCCCAGAGCTCAAAATAATACGATGAATCAGTAATGCACGCTCGGCGGCGTGTGCCGCCGTACAACGACAAGATCAAGAGTCGTGCCAACTGCACAGGAAGCTCAGGAACAGCGCTTATGCTTTTTTGTTTCGGCGGCTTAATTGAGAGCGCGGCGGCACGCCGGGCCGGACTCACCGCGTCGCAGACGCGGCAAACCTGCCAACAGCCAATAATGACCAACGATCATCCTGATCGTCGGGAGAGGATGCGCCCGGCGGTGTAGCAGGCTGTTTGAAGAGTATAAAACGCTGAGAGGAGGCTCGGTGTCGACCTGTGTGCGATGTCTGTGTTAATTCGTATTAAGCTGAAAACATCACTGAGCGGGATGCCAACCGTTCTTTATACCACGTATAATGATGCATATTGACGCCGCGATTCCTCCTGCCAAAAGGAGTATACTTGCAATTGGCGCAATTATCAATGGGAGTACAAATCCCCCAGACGTTAAAGTTGTTTCTTCAGGAGTTAATTCGGTAACACCATAGGCCGAGATATCGGTCGTCATTGTTGGCCCCTTCTAGTGCTGAATAAGAGCATGAATCAGCGATGCCGGTCGGACGCGTATGCCGCCACCACTAGAACATCAAGAGTCGTGCCAACTGGGTAGGAAGCGCCTCAGAAAAACTGTTCTGCACGTTATCAATGGCTTCACTGAAAGCGCGGCGACACGCCGGGCCGAACATCGCCGTGTCGCTAACTCGACAAACCCGACAGTAGGGGCCAACCCAAGGTGCGTCGGTCTCCTTAGGTTGGCGCTGAGGCCCGGGTTCGTACGTCGGGCCGCGACCGGGACATCCATTGTGCAACCGAAGCTACGTCATCGAAGCGACGAGTCCGGCTGTAACGGACTCGACTGGATCGGCCGCTATCTCGATGGTGCCGGTGCTCAGGCGGCATCCTCAAGCGTTGCCCCTCGGTGAAATGTCTGTTGGCCGCTGGCGCCTGTGAGAGCTGCAGCTCATGGACAAAGCCGTCTTCCTTTCATTTCGTGGCGAAATCATCCGTCCTTCGGACGACCAGAAGCGCTTCCAGATCCTGCCCGCCGCTGAGTCGTCGAGCGGACCTTCGGCTGGACGACAAGGGTGGGGCCTCGCACGCGTCTTCGAGCAGTGCGCGGCTTTTCGATGGCGTTCCTTCTGCTTTGAATTCAATCCGCGAAGCCCGCTGGTCACATGTTTGCCGGTCACAGTGGCCCAGCGGCCTGCGCCTGCACTTTCTCCCGCAGCGCGCGTGCTGCAGCGACCATGTTGATGAGGGCAGCGCGGACCTCCTCCCATTTCCTTGTTTTGAGGCCGCAGTCCGGATTCACCCACAATTGGCCGTCCGACAGACGCTCGCGGGCAAGTTGGGCGAGATGCAATATCTCGCCGATCTCCGGGAAACGTGGTGAGTGAATGTCGTAGACGCCAGGACCGATTTCGTTCGGATATTTGGACTTGGTGAAGGCGTCTAGCAGTTCCATTTTGGAGCGCGACGTCTCTATCGAGATTACGTCCGCGTCCAGTTCAGCGATCGAGTCGATGATCTCATTGAACTCCGAATAGCACATGTGGGTGTGAATTTGGGTCGCGTCCTCTACCCCCGTTGAAGCGAGACGGAAGCTTTCGACTGCCCAGCCGAGATAATGTTTCCAATCGGACTTCCGCAGGGGCAAGCCTTCGCGAAACGCGGCCTCATCGATCTGGATCACCCTTGCGCCAGCTCTTTCCAGGTCGGCCACTTCATCGCGGATGGCGAGTGCGATCTGGCGGCAGGCGGCGCGGGGTACGTCGTCGCGAACAAAAGCCAGTTAAGAATCGTCACTGGGCCTGTGAGCATGCCCTTCACCGGCTTTTTCGTCAGCGACTGGGCAAATTGCCACCAGAGAACCGTCATCGGATTGGGCCGCGATACGTCGCCGAAGATGAGGGGAGGGCGCACCAGCCGGGAGCCGAAACTTTGCACCCAGCCATGCTGGGTGAAGGCGAGGCCGGACAGCTGCTCGCCGAAATGCTGGACCATGTCGTTTCGTTCGAAATCGCCATGTACCAGCACGTCCAGCCCGATCTCTTCCTGCCAGCGGACCGCCGCCTCGGTCTCTTTCTTCAAGAAGGCCTGGTAATCGACATAGCTCAGCCGGCCCTTCGCATGAGCGGAGCGCGCCCTGCGCACCTCGGGCGTCTGCGGGAAGGACCCGATCGTCGTCGTCGGGAACGGCGGCAGGCCGAGCGTGTCAGCCTGGATTCTCGAGCGCTTGGCAAATACGCTCCGCGCCGACAATCGCAGTAGCTCCCTTTGTTGTCGCCGTATAAAGACATATTTATGTGCTTATGTGAACCGTTCACCTGCCGTGTTCCCAAGTCGCAGGTCGCGGGTAGAGCTGAGCCATTTGCGCCACTCTCCGGTTTGCGCAGGCTGTGCCTGGTCGCTCGGGCATCTGTCAATTGTACGATCCCGGCTCAAAACGACCTTCGTCAAAAATGGCGCGTGTTGGCCATTGATGATCGGGCGGCAGTACTGGCCCGAAGTGCGACAACGTTCCTAAGCCTGCAAAATTGAAATTTGGAGAAAACCGGCTTCCTTCTCGGACTGGTACGTTCGATTTACACGCGCTTGTCTGGACAGCCTGCACAACGGAAGGTGGGCAATACGTGGCCGAAATGCTGCCTTACAACAGCCCCGCCTGCTCAGCCTCGCGGCGCAAATTCTGCCGCGGCCTTGGCCCGATCTGCTGGATGACCAGCCCGGCCGCCAGCGAGCCGAGGTCGCCGCAATGCTTCAGGCTGCGCCCTTGCGTGTAGCCGTAGAGGAAGCCGGCGGCATAGAGGTCGCCGGCGCCGGTGGTGTCGACCAGCTCGCGGATTTTGGTCGCATTGATGGTGACGGTCTCGTCGCCGCGCACGATAACGGAGCCTTTTTCAGAACAGGTCACGGCGGCGATCCTGCAATCCGTGCGGATCTGCGCCAGTGCCTCGTCGAACAACGACGTCTCGTAGAGCGACTTGATCTCGTGGCTGTTGGCAAAGACGATGTCGACCGTTCCCGAGCGCATCAGCTCAAGGAATTCGTCACGGTAGCGGTCGACGGAGAACGAATCCGACAGCGTCATCGAGACCTCGCGGCCTGCCGCGTGCGCCAGCTTCGCCGTCTGCCGAATTGCTTCCTTGGCGCGCGGCGGGTCCCACAGATAGCCCTCGAAATAGGTGACGGCGGCGCCTGACGCCTTGTCCGCCTCGACATCCTCCGGACCGAGTTCGACGCAAGCGCCGAGATAGGTGTTCATCGAGCGCTCGCCGTCCGGCGTGACGAAGATCATCGAGCGCGCCGTCGGCGGTTCGCCATTGAGCGGCCTGGTGTCGAAGGCGACGCCTTGCGCGTGCATGTCATGGGCGTAGATTTCGCCGAGCGTGTCGTTCGAGACCTTGCCGAAGAAGGCGGCGCGGCCGCCGAAACTGGCGACGCCCGCCGCCGTGTTGCCGGCGCTGCCGCCGGAAGCTTCGATCGCCGGACCCATGCGGCTGTAGAGCAGCTCGGCGCGCCTCGTGTCGATCAGGTTCATCGCGCCCTTGATGATGCCGTTCCTCTCCAAAAATGCCTCGTCGCACTGGGCGATGATGTCGACAATGGCATTACCGATACAAAGCACGTCATAGGTCGGCATCAATGTCTCCGCCAAAAACCCGAGCCGGCTTCTCGCCACGCCGGGGCCGGCGTGTTTTTGGCGAGTGTGGAATGGGTCGCCCCATGCCGACGCATCCAATACCCGCGCATCACGCAGCTGCCGGTCCTGCCTCACGCAACAGGTCGTCAGCTCTGTCCGTCTTTTCCCAGGTGAACTCCGGCTCTTCGCGGCCGAAGTGTCCGTATGTCGCGGTCTTGCGGTAAATCGGCCGTAAGAGATCAAGCGCCTTGATGATGCCTTTCGGCCGGAGATCGAAAAGCTCAAGGACGGCGCGCTCGATCCTTTTTTCATCAATCTTTGCGGTTCCGAATGTATTGACGAGGATAGAGACCGGCGCGGCCACACCAATCGCGTAAGCAAGCTGAACCTCGCACACCTGCGCCAGTCCGCTGGCAACGACGTTTTTTGCAACGTACCGCGCCGCATAGGCGGCCGACCGATCAACCTTGGACGGGTCCTTGCCCGAAAAGGCACCGCCGCCGTGACGCCCCATACCGCCGTAGGAATCGACGATGATCTTGCGGCCGGTAAGCCCGCAATCGCCGCGCGGCCCACCGACCACGAACCGGCCTGTTGGATTGACCAGGAACCTTATCCCGGTCGTATCCAAGTCGTGGGGCAAGACCGGCCTTATGATCTCCTCAATGACGCCTTCGCGGACCGTGGCTTGTGAGACCTCTTCGTCGTGCTGCGTTGACAGGACTATGGTATCAAGTGCTACCGGGCGCAAACCCTCATAACGGACGGATACTTGAGATTTAACGTCCGGGCGAAGCCAGCCAAGGCGTCCGGTTTGGCGCACCTCTGCCTGTTTTCTTGTCAAATCGTGAGCAAGTTGGATTGGCAACGGCATCAATGTTTCGGTCTCGTTGCACGCGTACCCGAACATGAGGCCCTGATCCCCCGCTCCATGCTCGAGATCTTGCCCTCGTCCCTCGTCGACGCCCTGGCTGATGTCGGGCGACTGCTCGGTCAAGGCCAAGATCACGGCGCAACGCCGGCCGTCAAAGCCGATCGCATCGTCGTCATATCCAATGTCCAAAATGATATCGCGGGCAACTTGGCTGTAGTCGATCTGCGCGTGGCTGGTGATCTCGCCAGCCAGAACGACCATCCCTGATTTCACCAACGCTTCACAAGCAACGCGAGCCTTGGGATCCTTGCGAAGGATCGCATCGAGGACGCCATCTGAGATATTGTCGGCCATCTTGTCGGGATGTCCCGCGCCGACGGATTCGGAAGAGAACACGAATTTTCTGGTCATGGAATGTCCTCGCTTCAAACGTTGGAATTAGGTGTGACACTTGATCTGGCTGTCTTACCTGTCGGAGATGCCAGGCACGTCGAACGCAGCGCAGAAGTCGGCAACGTCTCTGCGGACGCGGGCATGCACGTCCGAATCATCGGGCTGGCGGCAAACCAGGTCGATGAAAGCGGCAATCTGCAGCATTTCCGCCTCGCGCATGCCCACAGACGTCACTGCTGGCGTGCCTAACCGAATGCCGCTGGTGAGCGCGGGATGGCGCGGGTCCCCCGGCACCATGTTGAAATTCGTAATGATCCCTGCTTGCGACAAGCGCTCGGCATAGGCTTTCCCGGACAGCGGCCGGTGCCGAAGATCAAGGATCAGCATGTGATTGTCAGTGCCCCCGGTGACGAGTTCATAGCCTCGCTCCAGAAGCGCCTGGGCCAGAGCCTTGGCGTTGTTGACGATTTGCTGACCGTACACGCGGAAGGACGGATTCCCTGCTTCGTGCAGAGCGACAGCTAGCGCGGCAATCGTATTCATATGCGGTCCGCCCTGGAGGAGAGGGAACACGGCACGGTCTATCCGTTTGGCCAGATTGTGTTTGCTCTTGGAATGATAGAGCGCCTGATAGCGGTCTTCATTCCTTGACAAGATGAAGCCACCGCGGGGGCCGCGGATCGATTTGTGAGAGGTGCTGGTGACCACATCGCAATGGCCAACAGGATTCGGATGCACTCCTGCGACAACGAGGCCGCTGATGTGGGCGATGTCGGCCACCAGATAGGAGTTCACCTCCGAAGCAATTTCGGCCATTGTCTCATAATCAAAGATACGCGGATAAGCAGTTCCGCCGACCCAAATGAGCTTCGGTCCTTCCCGCTTGGCCGTCTCGCGCAAGCGGTCATGGTCAATCTGCTGCGTCTTTTCGTGCAGCCCGTACGGAACTCGCTGATAGTCAGTGCCAGAGAAGTTGACGGCCCAACCGTGCGTCAGATGCCCGCCGCCGGGGAGGGTCAAGCCCATCATCTTGTCTCCCGGACACAACAGCGCTCGACAGACAGCCTGATTGGCCGGCGAGCCGGAATAAGGCTGCACGTTGGCGTGTTCACAGCCGAATAGCGCCTTCAATCGCTCGATGGCGAGGTTCTCAAGCTCATCGACAATCTCGTTTCCGGCGTAGTAGCGCGCGCCGGGATATCCCTCGGCATACTTGTTGGTGAAAATAGACCCGGTCGCTTCCAGCACCGCCGAGGACGCGAAGTTCTCGGAGGCGATAAGTTTGAGGGTCGTCCGCTCCTGGCGCTCCTGTCTTAAAAGCAGCTCGTGAACGCGAGAATCTGCGACAGCCAGGTGAGGCCACTCGCAAGTGTCAAGCTCCGCGATGGCGCCGCCAGTCGAATTGTTCATATCAGCTTCGCGCTCCATTGGGACTAAGTTTCAGGACAAGCAGGCGGCCACCTTGGACCGCGCGCCCTGTATCGCCTCCAGGCGCTGTAGGTCTTGTCTGTGATGGCCATCGCCGTGGGGCAGGAGATCAACCAACAATTGAACCAAGCCGCCGTCCGAGCCTCCTGCTTCGAGGTGGTACGAAGGCCAGGGGCGATGTTCGTTGCCGAGAAGAAAGCCGGCTCTGGCGAGCTGGCGCACGTGTGCGACCGCGTGCTCCTGAGACAGACTCAGAACTTCTGCTAGCTCGCAGACGGTCAGGTCCGCATGCGCACAAAGTCCCAGGATTCGAAGTCGATCAAGATGAGCCGCGGCCTTTAGGCGCCTGACCAGTGTCATCATCGGCCGGCACTCCTTGTATTGACTTCCTCCATTTGGCGTCCTCCCACTCTTTCAGAGGCAATCTTGCCGTCCGACGAGGTCAATACGCCCGACCGCATCGCAGATCGTTTCCGATACGTCACGGTCTCGACCCGCAGCCCAAATGATAGGCTCAACGTACATATTCTCAGCGGTTTAGAGTGCTAAAAGTCCGCGATTTTCTTTGAAGGATCTGTTGCGACACGTGCATACCGGATGCGCCCCAGCACAACGGCGGCTGCGCGGTAATGCCGGCTTGCGAAGATGCGGCGTACGGCCGAGGCCTTCATGCGCCGGTCGCCGCGCGATGGGACGCTCAGCATCGACGGGGATGAAATCCATCTTGTCCATGGCTCCGATCTCTATCCCGATGGACCACATCCCAAGGAAACCGATATCCTGCTCGAAGGCGCCGCCGTCCACGGCGAGCTCAAAGTATGGCTGCGGCGCAAGGCTCAATGCGGCTGACGATTGGCTTCCATTGATTCTCAACAAGTGATACAAATCCTCGGACTGTAACCCCTTAGTTGCGAGATTTCGTATCAATGCCAGAGCCAGCTCCCCAGCGCCAAATCGCCCACGCACTTCTGACAGTGCGCGGAATCGCGCGTCTCGCGGAGCTGCGCAACGCCGGCGTAACAGCGGCCACGATGAGTCGCATGGAACGGGATGGGGAGGTGCTCCGGCTCGCACGCGGCCTCTACCAGCTCTCCGATGCGCCGCTCGACGCTAATCATAGCCTAGCCGAGGCTGCCAAGCGCGTACCCAAAGGCGTTGTCTGCCTTGTGTCAGCCCTGGCATTCCACCAGCTGACGGATCAGCTTCCGAGACAGGTATGGCTGGCCATCGGCCAGAAGGACTGGGCTCCCAAACCCAACGGCACACCCATCCGCATCGTGCGTTTTACCGAAAGTCTGCTCAACGACAGCGTCGAAACTCATGTTGTCGAGGGCGTGACCGTAAAAGTCTTTGGGGTTGTCAAAACAATCGCGGACTGTTTTCGATATCGCAACAAGATCGGCCTGTCGGTGGCGATCGAGGGCCTCCAGGAAGCGCTTCGCCAGCGCAAGGCCACGCCCGGCGAAATTGCCAGGCAGGCTGAGCGTGGCGGTGTCGCCACGGTCATCCGGCCGTATATCGAGGCGCTGACGGCCAATGGCTAAAGAGATCAAGAACATCGGCGCCTCGGTGCGCGCACGTCTGCTGCAACTCGCCAAGGTAAGTGGCCAGACCCTCGATCTGGTTCTGACCCGCTTCGCCCTCGAGCGGCTGCTTTTCCGGCTTAGCCAGTCACCCCACGCCGACCGCTTCGTGCTGAAGGGCGCGATGCTGATGATGAGCTGGTTCGATGATCCGCACCGCGGCACCCGCGACCTTGACCTGCTGGGTTTTGGCGATCCGAGCGCGGAGCCGATGCTGGCGACGTTTCGGGAGGTCCTGGCGCAGGACGCTAGCGATGGCGTCGAGTTCGACGCTGACGCACTCCGGGTCGACCGCATTCGCGAGGAGCTGGAGTATGGTGGGCTCAGGCTGCGGACGACGGCCTCGATCAGCGGCGCCCGGGTCAGCCTGACGATCGACATCGGCTTTGGCGATGCGCTGGAGCCTGGTGCCGAAGAGCTGGAGTATCCTTCCATGCTCGACTTTCCCATGCCCCGGCTGCGGGCTTATGCGCGGGAAACCGTCATTGCCGAGAAATTTCAGGCGATGGTGGCGCTGGGGCGGGCGAATAGCAGGATGAAGGACTTCTACGACATCTGGATTCTTAGCCGGTCCTTCACCTTCGACGACGACAGGTTGCCACGAGCGATCGCCGCCACCTTCGCGCGGCGCGGAACGGCGATACTTCAAGACCTGCCCGATGCGCTGACGTCGGCCTTTGCCGAGGATGCGCAAAAGCAGCGACAGTGGCGCGCGTTTGTTGGAGAAGTCGCTCACGATCCGGGTGATCTTGGGAACGTCATTAGAGATGTAGCTGCATTCCTTATGCCCCAGGCAGCCTCAGCAGCGAGCTTGGGCCAATGAGCAGCTTGATTTCCACTGTCGGATTGTGGGGAGCGGACAAGGCGGTCGCGCTGAGTGGATATACGCCCCATCAGCACGTCCCAAGTCCGATCGAGCTCACTTCTCTGCTCCAGAGCGCGTATCGGATCCAACGTTCAGGCCAGTATCGCTCGCGGCGGCCGTAGCGAGAGCCGCTACGACCCGAGACGATGGGCCGGTCGCAAATGAACCGGTCGAACTGTCTGGGCGATACTCATTGAGATCCCTCCCTGGAATGCACGCCCCTGGCCAGGATTCTCACAGCAGATTGTCCGATTGCTGCGCATACGTAGGGCCGGGCGGGGGCACAAACCGGTAGACGTTTTTCAAAATGCAATGTGTGTCGCTATTTCTCGGCTTCAGACCGATCGCCTCCCATTCGCAGATCGGCGGTGTCCTCGGAGTCTTTTGGGATCTGGAGGGAGATGCGCCAATCGTTCGTTTTTCGCCGGCGCGAGGCGAATTCGACGCGCTGGATCGCGGCCATCTCGTCGGATGCGTATTCGACCTTGTGCCCCTCATCGAGAGTGATCTGCTCGGCCTCTGTCCAAAGTGCGACGGTGAGGAGGACGTCACCGAGCACGCAGGGGCCGTTGGTGGTTGTGAGGGTGACTGAGCCAGGATAAGGAAAGCATCCCGTCCGGAACGCAGGCGGTTGCGCCTTATGAATGCCGTCAAACGGATCTGCGGCCTCTTGAATTTGGTGCCACAGATCGTTTAGAGACCAAGTTGTATCGGACTCAGTGTTGCGAAAGATCGGTGCGAGCGGGTCAGTATCCTCCGGTAAAATGAAATCGACGTCCTGGGGACTGGGAACTTTCCAATCGAGCGAACGAAATCTCCGGATGCCGACCTGTGCAATGGCACAGGCCCGATGCCAAAAGAGCACAAAGTCCAGTCGCAAGATCGAGTTGATTTCCGCAACCGTAATTTCCGAAAGTTTCCGCAGCGAGATGCCCGCATGAGACGCGACAATCTGAGCCTCTGGGGAAAAGCCAGATACACTGACGGCAATGGTTCGATCCGCGCCAATCGAAGACTTCTTTGTGGCTAGCTGCTCGATCCAAGTTACGTCCTGGGTCTTTCGCCAGCGTCGACATTCGATTGTAACAAGCATTTCGGTGCTGCCGACCCGAGCACGAATGCTTGCATCCACTTCTCTCATCCGACCGGTGAGTTTGCAGCGAAGACGATCCGGCGACGTAACGACCAGGCCCTGAGGTCCGGCGTCGGCCTCAATCCGCGCGACTAGGCATTCGAACTCGCGCCATTCCGGGTCCCGACGCCGCGCGGTCATCCTTTGGCACCGCCCTTTGTCCCGGCGTTCAAGAACATTGGGAAGAAGCTGATCTGCTTCTTGATCTTGATCACGTCATCGACGCCAATTGTATTGGCCTTCCTCCGCTCACCTCCAGCGGGGGTTATGACCTCAAGGTCCGGATTCTCTATGATCGCCGCGTGCACATCGTCCGCATGTGCAGGTGTGATGTTGTAGATGCTCTCATAGAAGTCCATGACGGACATGGCGTCCCCGGATTTCGTGATCAGGCGTGGAATATCCCCGAGAAGCTGATTCTTCGCCGAAGCTCGACCGCTGATATCGAAGAGATAGAGCATGCCTTCATGATGCTTTGGATCATAGGACAACATGTTAAGGCCAGACCGACCGAAATGTGCCTGTAAGCTGGCGTTGTCGTGGAGGACATTGTTGTAGACCTGCCTAGCCCGATAAGCATTGGCGAAGTGGATCAGCCAATACCGCCATCCTCCGGGGTTGTTGATCGAGAATGGGCTGACATAGGGTGCACACAACCGGAAAGCATCAAAGACGATTTTCTCGGCCGTGCCGAGCCAATCCTTCTGACTCATCAGGGCATCCAGCGCTTGGATGTCATTGCTCGTCAAGCCGAGATGATCCAGTTGGGCGCGAAGTCGCTCCGGCTGGTCCTTCTGAAGGAAGGCCAGCAGGGAGCTAATGACGAAGGTGTAGAAGATCTCAGCCGCGGGATAGGAGTGCATGATGTCGAGAATGGTGTTTCGCTCGACGTGACTATGCCCGCACTGATCGAGATTGAAGATGACGCTCCGATACCGGCCTTGCTCCAGTAGGCGCTTGATATTGGGATAGGCGACTTCGAAGAACTCGTTCAGATACTCGACGCGTAAATGCAATTTTGGGCAGGCTTGGCTTGCCCCCGCTTGCATGGGTGCGACGTGTGTCTTCAAAAGTTCGATGACGTCGCGGCTGGCGTCGTTGAATACGAGGAGGCATTCGACTTCGACAGCCCCAAGCCCTTGGACGACGCGCTGCGTGTTCACCGCCTCGACGGCTCGTTGCAGTTCCTCGATGAAAATCAACGGCGATCCAGGTGAGTCGCACTGGTAGCGCCCGCCGCCAGCGAAACCGTCGACGATAGCAAGGCGAAATCGCTCCTGCTGAGGCAGCCTGCAGCGAACCGTCAGGTAGTCGAAGACATATTCCCGCAATATTTTATGTTTGCGGCGAGAGTGTTCCTCCAGCTTTGCTCCGTCGACCCATTCATATCGTTTTTCGACCACCTAAACTTCCCCCCGCCGGATGTTATTCTACATTGCTACCGCGTCCTGCGGGGTAGTCGGCATCTCGTCCCAAGTCTGGCCCCGATACTCACGCCCGTTGGCTTTCTTTGAACGCTTTTTATTGTCCTTGCCCCAGGTTCCCCACTGCTTGAAGAAGAAGGCGGTACCGGCCGTCAGGCATTGGCCGTAAATTTCATCGATCCATTCTTCCCTGATCGGTCGAGCGAATTTGCCGCTTTCACCGCCTACGATTGCCCAATGGATGTCACGGAGATCGACGGTGCCAACCGATCCAATCAGAGGCTCAAAGGAGATGAAGCGAATGGTCGCGGGTGCCTGGCGGAGATAGTCGACTCGGCTCACGACGTCCGCGTTTTCAATGCTCGTGCCCAGCCAGACATTGGGCAGGATGTCGCCCATCGCCGAGGCGACAAGGGCTGCCATTCGCTCGGGACGCTTAGTAAGAATTTGATAGTTGTGGCGCGGGGTCTCGCGCATGACCTTCCAGACCTTGAGGATGAACTCGTCGCTGACACCCTCGTGAAAGAGGTCGCTCATCGAATTTACAAAGATTTTTCGCGGTTTCTTCCATCCGTAGGGAAAGGCCAGCGCCTCGCGGTCTTCCCGCACCACGCCATTCCACACCGTGCGCTTTCCCGTTTTACGGGTAAGCCCCGCATATTTCGCGATGCCCATGGTCTCAAGGCGTTTGGCCATCTCCATTGCATAACAATGGGTGCAGCCTGCCGTAACGATCGAGCATCCTGCGACCGGGTTCCAAGTGGAGTCTGTCCACTCTATCTGAGTTTCAGCCATCTTGCCCTCCCGAGCATTCCTTGACCCGCCGCATCAGACCGCTCCGCGTATCGGATTGACGACCTCGAGCCCGGCAAAGTCTTTTTCGTTATCCGTTACCAGCACGCACTTGTTCGCTCCGGCGACAGCGGCGATGATCATATCGAGCCCGCTGCGCGGCTTGCCGGCCGCTTTTCCTCCTGCCATCAGCCGCGCCCAGATCAGCCCGGCCTTGTCGTCGAACGAGAGGATGCGGCCTGCAAACAGCGCCTGCGGCCCCTCAGGCCCAGAGAACCACCTGTCGAGTGCGTCGCGTTTTTTCCCGCGCGGCTTCTCCAGAACCCCGCGAAGAATTTCCGCAACGGTCAGCGAAGCGATAAACAAATCCTCGTCACGCTGTCTCGACATCCATGCCAGGAGCGATTCCGACGGCTGCGATTTGACGACATTGCTGATGATGTTGGTATCGAGGAGGTACCGTGTCACAGGTCGATCTTCCGTCCCTCTTCATGCGAGCGGGAAAGATCGAGGTCGGCTCCCACCAGCGGCGAACGACGCAATGCGGCGAGGATCCCGCCAGGCTTGGGTGGCTCGCCCGCGATGGTCCGGCTGACAGCAGCGCGCAGGCTAGAGGCATCCGGCCCATCTTCGGCCAGGCGGCGAGCCAAAGATCGAATAAGGTCGCGATCGGCATCGCGGCCAAGCACTTCGAAGCGCGCCAAGCCGCGCTCGCTGAGGCGAGATCGATAGTTTTGAATGGCGCGTTTTTGCGAGCTGCCCATAGTTGCCTCCGACATATTTCCAGTAATATAACCAGAACGCAGGGGTTGATCAAGGCGCGAGCAGTCCGGGCGGTGCTCCCTTGCGGTTGGATGGCATCGGTCTAGGATGCATGGTTGTGCGACGGTATTTTTTGACGAGCGTCGAGCAGGCCGCCGGGCGGCCGCCAGGTGCAAAATCGTCCACCGGTCCCGATAGTTGACGAAACCTCAAACATATTTTTTCGGCGATTTTCCCTAAAATAGAAAGCGCAATTTTTTGACGCCTCAGGGTCGTGGCCAGAAAACAGTCGGCAGTAACTTCAATGGGTTATATGTTGTTTAAACAACCGCGTGGCCTTCGTTGAGGGGCATCGATCCGGCTCCTGTTCCGAGCGGAGGACTGTCCCCGCTGACAGCCGCCCGACGTGTCGGGCTGAGCGCTGCAATCACGGCGCAGGCGCAGCCGCAGCGGCGGCATGCTCGCAGCCGATCCTTTGCGGGTTGATGGCGCCAGGTGCCGCCGCTACCCGCCTTGAAAAGCGACCCGTATCAGGATTCACTAAGGCTCAGGTGTTCAGACTCCGCGCTTCCGACGACTAGGCTCTGAAGCCGCACCTCCAAGACAATAGGGTTTCCCTTTGCCGGATGGAGGCAGTCAGAAACCCAACGCTTTGGCCAGCATCGGTTCAAGAACCAGATCCGGCCGACCTCCCTTTTCGCGAAGCTCCATTGCCCTTATGATCTTCGTGCCTTCGTGGCTGTGCTTCCAGTCCCGAGACGCTTCGGCCGCGACGATGAGGTAGTCGGTCTGGCCGCAGACGGTGTCCTTCCAATCACCGCCGCGTTCGCAAATCATCGCAGCGATTACCTTTCGCGGGCCGATGGCGAATTTTCCCGTGAGGACGAACATCCGGCTCGGAATCACGAACTGGCTTGCATCCTCCAAGGCGCCGTCGATGACACCCACATTGCCGAAGGTAGGCAGCCCCGTGTCTGTCGCGCTGTCGCCGACAAGACGGGCAATCCACCCGCATATGTCTTCTGCCTCCTCGGCGGTTATGCGACCGTCAGCAAAAGACCTTCTGGCAGTTTCTCCGAGAGATGCCACGCGGCTCTCTCTGCGCAGGACCACACTCGAGTCCAACCTGGACAGCAGTTTTTCGACCTCTGCTGGCGTGATGGAGTTGTCGCAGGCGATACCGGCACAGAATCCGTAGAACTCGTTGACTTCGTCCTTGTCGTCAGCGGCGACAAACTCCGCTGAGCGTATGCCGATTATTGTTTCAAGGACCGCGTAGATCTCTTCGGGCGCGTTACCCCAAATATCCAGATCGCGGATGAGCTCGGCAGCATCATCGTCGTGAAGAAGGGACAGGAACTGCTCTGCTTCGACCCTGAGTGGCGGCATCTCCGCCCGCTCGACCCGCTCGCTGGCCATCACGCCCTTCAAGAACCCGAGCCAGTACCCCAACGCCTTGCGGTGATTTGCCTGCGCATGGACTCTACCGAGCGCGGCCCCTTCGTGTTCGAGTTTACCGCTCCTTCCGCGGAACACTTCAACCATTGTCGCCCCCCTCTACTCTACTTTTCGATTGTAGCAGACCTCACAACACTCATCTATCCGCCGACTAGACAACGCGTGCCGAAATCGGAAGGCTTAATCCTCTTAGCTCCTTGCTTTCGAAATCGGTGGGGCCAGGTTGCCATCCCCCGGAACGGCGTTTCGCCCGAGCGGCCGACCAAAGAAGACGCTCTGGACTCACCTAGGATCAGGCCGCCGGAACCCGGTCCGCCTCCGACGCGCTCTGTCCCTCGCGCAGCCGTGCTCGTCCTCAAGGGACGCTCCGCTCAAGCCCTTGCGGAGTGCGCGCGCCTGTCGCTTGACGGGACGCGCGACGGCGGCTCCGGGGATCAGGCTTGGTTCCAGACCGCTTCGTGCGGGAACCGCAGACCGCCTTTCGCCCACTATGCCGACCCTGTTCTGTCCCTGGCGCTGCCGTGCTTGTCACCTTTGATTGCATCTGCCGAATTCTCGCGTATCCTGCGGCTGCGCATGTGAGCACAAGGTGGCGCCTGGCGCTTCGACGAGCCACCCCAGCAAGAATCAGCGTCGGCATGGCGACCGAAAATGCTGAGGCAAGAGACCGCCACTCCAGAAGGAAACGTTCGTCATGGATTCCCATGCCGTTATTGCGTCCCTGCCAATCGCCGGGGCCGACCGTAACTTGCTTATCGAGGCCGCCAACGCCGCGTTCGAAAGGGTCATTGAGCGGATTGAGCCGGCCAACGAGAAGCTGACTCGCACCCTATGGGACGCCGAGTCCTATCGATAATGAAATCACGGCAGACATGTTGCCTATTTCCCGGGACGAGGCTGCGTACCTCGTCGACGTGTTCCTGGTGCATCATGTCATCGGACTAGCTGTCGCAGCAGACGAGGAGGCCGCTGAATCCCGGCCGTGAACCTCCCAAGAGGCAGCTGGATCTGCCTGCTGCAATCTCGCGGGCCGCGCGATCAATGCAGTGACCTTTGCCGCCATCTCTTCAAGGGTGGCGGTGAGCCGGTTTATCTAGGAGGCGGTGGCGGCCAGTTCCGGGCCGTAGCGGTGACGAGATATTCCGGTGCTGGCTAAGGGACTGGAGATGCTTGGCCGTCTTCGCGCGAAGGCGCAGGCCCGCCTCCAGGGCGTGCTCCGTGCGTCTCGACAGGTCGTGCTGCAGTTTGCGGATCTGATTGGGATATGCCCACGATGGGAGCAAAGCGCGGTCGGGTTAGAGTTCATTGGCATGCCGAGTAGCCGCGCGATGGAGTGGCCGTTCCGACGGCCTCTCCCCAAGACTTAGACTACTAGGGAGACGGCGCCGCCACTTCGTCCTCCATGTCGAGCGATTTTTCGACTGCCTCCGGATTCCGGGCGATGGTCCAAAGCAGAGTATTCGCCGCTGCATCCGGTTCCGAGCGACCTTGCTCCCAGTTTCGAAGCGTTGCCAGATCGAGGCCATACCTCACGGAGAACGCCTCCTGGGACAGCTTAGTGCTATCCCGAACTTCGCGAACGCTTATCGGCCGCGGCGCATGAACCTTCGCGATCACTCCGGCGGACGAGAGTTCGTCCTTCAGTGCCCGCAGGTCGTCGACGCAAGGAACAGTCACGAACGCCTTGCCCTGATCGACCATCTCCGTGAGGACCGCATGGGCCGTCCTCAGCGGCAGCTGTCTCCTGACGAGAACCCGAGCAGCCTCAGGAGTATTCGCGCCGTGTAAAAAGCTGAGGCTCAGCCGGACGGGAGAGCCTGACGATACCTGGACGACGTCCCGGGTTCGCACCCGTTGTCCGAACCGCTCCATGAACTTCGATGTAGTCGACATTAAGCTTCTCCGCGATCACTCGACCGAGCTTGCGCAATTTTGACCAACCCCATTGGACCTGGGCATCGCCCCCAATATGGAGGTCACGGACAACAAGATGGTTGCTGCCCATCTCCACGTCCCCCAATAGCTGAAGCACGCCATCGGGCGTGACGACATCAAAGAGGAGGCATGGGTCCTCCGAAATTTCAGCGTCCACAATGAGTTCGATATCATCGGGCTGCACACGCGTTCCCTACGCAAATTGCTTATAGAAAGTATGTCGGGTGCTGGCGAGGGTCAAGGCCTCACCGGCCTTCGAATTGGCCCGATGCTGGCAACTCCCGAATCGTGCCAACTTGGCGCTGCCGGGCCGCTCGGACGAGGTGAAAACTCACCGCTGCGAGCTTGGCCCGGGAGCGCCTACGACCTGGTGCTCCGCGCAGACTCCGCCATCGGGTCGGTTGCAGCCGTGGCATCCCTCCCTTTGGAGAGCTTCAGCAACGCAACTCCGGGCTGACAACAACCGCCTTCTATTTTGGGGTCTTTGAAAAAACACCTTGCCTGCTATGTGTCTAAAATCGATTTTTGTTAAACGGAATTTGCGGAAACCCCGATGATGAAGACAGCTGTACGGGCGCGCGCCAAGGATCCAAGGGCAAGCGGACGAGGACCCTTCCCAAACTGGCTGAGAAATTGCAGATGCGTCGCTTGGCAGTATTAACGCCGTCCTGCAGAGGGCGGAAGAATCCGGCCTGCGCGCTGAGAAGGACGGCAGGATTGCGGGGCGGGTGAGTGCTGATCTAGTCAAGAAGGCCAAAGCTCGAACCGGATTGACGTCTGATACCGAGCTCGTCGAATTTGCGTTGGCCAATGTGGCTCTGGAAGACAACTGCGCCCGAGACCTTCAGGAAAACAAGGGGAACTGTGGATCCGACGCTGAAGTTCGGATTCTGAATTGGCCGATTTCGACTTGGTGCGGCCGTAAGATGATCGCGATTTGATCCCCAAAAAACCTTGAGCCGCGGCCCCGACATGGAGCTGCCGATCATCGGCAACCTCGTCGGGCCTGAAGTTCCGGGCGAAGGCGGCAATGATCCAGCCATCTTCGGCAGTCGCCTGACCCGGGATGCCTCATTCGTCCACGCAGGACGGCTCCAAGACCTGCGGCAGCTGCCCTGATCCCGTTCCAAAAGCTCAATGCAGACTTCCGGTTATGGACAGGCAGGCCGCGTCATAATTTGGATGGGATATAGCGTCGAGATTTGGCCATAGCCGATCTTGAACTGTTCTTTCCGATCAATACGATAAGAGACATTTCGGTCAGAACTCGAATCTTCTCTCTGACAGGAGCTAATGCCATGGAAGGGGTCACACGGGCGATTCAAATGCGTACGAAAAGAGCAAAGGAAGGTGCTTTGCTCACTTCAAAGGAATTCGCTGGCTCTGGAAACCGTGCGGCAGCCGATCAAGCTCTCAGCAGACTTGCCAAAAAGGGCGAACTGGCGCGCGTCTACAGAGGAATGTACACGCCCTCCAGGAAGACGCCGTATGGATATGTGCTGCCGGAAGCGGAAGCCGTCGTGAAGTCGTACGCTTCCTTGTCAGGGGAGAAGGTCGTCAATACCGGTGCTACGGCGGCGAACCGGCTCGGCCTGACGACACAAGTTCCGGTTCAAACAGTCTTTCTCACGACCGGAAAGTCGAAGAAGCTGAAACTTGGCCGCCGCACAATACGCCTCAAGCACGCGCCCGCCTGGATCACGAGCCTGCCAAAGAACAGTCGGGCGAAGCCATCCGGGCAATCGCGCACCTTGGCCGAGCTAACGGTGTCCACTACGCGAAGTTGCTCAAGAACAGACTGACACCCGAGGAATGGACTCGCGTAGTCGCCCTCAAGGCGAAAGTGCCAGCTTGGGTCCATGCGGCGATCTCGAAAGCAGAAAATGAGCGGTGAACCGTTCTTCGATTTGAAACGGGGCCAAGAAAGAGACGCTCTTCTGGACCGCTTCGGCAACATTGGGACGCAAGCCGCATATTCTTGCGAGGCGTGCCGCGCAAGCGCAGGCACGGACGAGAACTATTTGACCGTATCGCGGCAAGCAAAGGGGACAGGCCCGGGTTCCGAAAACAGACCGCCCGTATTGGCTGCACGTCGACCTGATGCGTGCCGCAGGCCAAATATCCAGGAACGCCTCATCGCCGGACCTCAGCTCTGTACCAGGCCGGGCGTGCTCAGGATCACGTGACGGACCGCCTCATAATAACGGACATAACCAGTGCAACGACAAATGTGCGGCGCAAGCGCCTGCTCGATCGTGCGTTCGACATCGGCCCTGTGGACCGGCTTCTCTTTGAGACGCTCAACCAGCACGGTTGCACCGCTGACAAAGCCTGGCGTGCAATAGCCGCACTGGAACGAAAAACGTTCGACGAAGGCCTGCTGAATCGCGGAGAGCCGAACGACATCGCCATTCGCGTCGCGTTCGGCATGCGCTTCGATGGTGCGGACGGACTTGCCCTCGAAGAAATGCGCTCCGGTGATGCAGCTGCGGATCTCGCGGGAACTTCCTTCTCGCCCATCGAGAATGATCGCGCAGGCGTGGCAGATGCCTTGGCCGCAGCCAAGCCGCGAGCCCGTAAGGTTGAGATATTCGTGCAGGAAGTCGATCATCATGAGATCGTCAGGTACGTCGAACGGCCCGACCTTCCGATTGTTGACGGTCATCGAAAGTGGTCGCGTGGCAACGGTCACGGCAGCGCCTCCAAAATCTTCTCTGGCGTGATCGGCGTCTGATAAAAACGCTTGCCGATGGCATGGTTGACGGCATTGACGATCGCCGGAACGATGGCGATCATCACGACCTCGGCCATTCCCTTTGGTGGGTCGACATCGGAAAGCGGCGCCAACACCTCCGATGTCTGCGTCCAGACCGCGACAATCCCTGGCATGCGGCAGGCGATACCGGTTCCAGTTCCACGTCCCGTCGCCGGGACCGTCCTCATAGAGCGGCAATTCCTCGAGCAAAGCGTGGCCGACGCCCATCGCCAGGCCGCCTAAGCTGACCCGAGACGAGTTCCGGCACGATTTGAGTGCCGCATTCGAGGATGGAATAATGCGACAGGAGCTTCACGTCGCCTGAGGCGGTGTCCATGGCCACCTCGGCGATCGTGGCCATGCCCGTATAACAGGTGCCGGCAGCCTTCAGGCGCCGTACCGGCGGATAGAAGACCTGGCGCCGGTCGAGAAAATGGAAGCCGCCGGAGGTCATCAGCGCCTTCAAACCAGCTGGCGCGCTCTGGCCATAGCAGACCGAAAGCGCGTCGACCGGCAAGCGGACGGCGCCGACGTTCGGCACATCGAACACCGCCTCGGTCCATTGCAAGCGGTTGAACGCCCTCGTTTATTTCACCGGTGAGCGCCTCAAACTGTGCCTATTTCGTCGGCCACGCCACGCGGACGGCGGCGCGCGCGCTGCTGCGCCTGTGGCTCTGGCCGGCTGCGGTCGCGCTCTGGTCGAGTGGACCGGGCGGCGGGCGGGCGGGGCCGCTCGCTATCGACATGGCGGACGTGCGAATCGCACATGGCAAATTGTCGGCTGGAGGAATGGAGCCGCTCGCACTGGAACAACTCGCGGCGGCGGCGCACAGGCTCGGCCTGGTCACGGGGGTCAGCGTCCATGTCTAGGGCTCCTCGGTCGAGACGAGAGGCATCTCGGGCCAGTCGACGATCCCGAAGGCGCAGTCGTCCGGCACCCGGCCGATGATGTCCGCGACCATCACCGCCTGCGAGGTGGTCAGGCCCGTGCCGATATCATTGCCGTTCTGGCGCATGGTGAGCCGGCCGGACGGATCGAGCGACAGAGTGGTCACCGCTGCCTCGGCTCCGGTGCCGTAATCCTTCTGCACCTGCGCGAAACCGATGCCATAGCACTTACCCGGATTGGCGGTATCGAACGCCGCTTTGTTCGGAGCGCGATCCCTCCACAACGGATGGGCACGGGCCCGCTCCAGGATCTCCTCGGTCCTTAGCGCCTCGCCGGCAATGGCGCCCTGCGAGTTCTTCATGCCGGTCTTGAACGCGTTCTTGAGGCGAAGCTCGATCGGATCGATGCCGAGCAGTTCGGCCGCTTCATCGACCATCATCTCGGTCGCGGCCATGGTCTGCAGCGTTCCGTACCCGCGCGTCGAGCCAGCATCGACAGCGCGCGAAGCGCGGACCTCGACCGAGAAATCGCTCTTCGGCAGATAATAGATGCTTTGTGCCGCGCTGGCCCCGAATTTGCCAACGTCGGGCGAAAAATTGCGCCGTCCTCCGGCATCCGTCCGATAGGTGCCTTTCATGATGCGGAAGGCGTGCGTGGAGCGATCCACGACAAGCGTATTCTCCATCCAGAAGGCATGGCGCTTCAACCCCATCTGGAACTGCTCGAAGCGGTCGCTGGCAAGACGCACCGGGCGCCCGTCGCCATAGAGGCCTGCCAGGATAGCGTAGTAGGGGAAGATGGAATGATCCTTGCTACCGTATCCGACCGTGTAACCGATCGAAAGGTCGAGCGCCTTCACCGCGAACCGCGATTTCAGCACTTCCAACGTGGAGATCGCCACCTCATAAGGCGATTGGGTCGCGATGAGTGCGTGCAGGGTCGAACTGCCCGGCTCGAACCAGGCATTACCATTGTCGGCTTCCATCGCGCAGGCATCGGTCGACTGCGAGAAATAGCTGCGCTTCAGGACCAATGCGTCGTCGCCGGTTGCCGTGATCTCACGCTCGATCTCGCCCGCCGCCCACAGGGCGCGGGCCGCGGCATCGCCGCTCTGATCCGGCTTCGGCCAGACGACCCGATCGCGCTCGAAACTTCCGTAGATGGCGGTGCCTTCGAGCGGAGCGGTTTCATCCGATGCCGCGCCGCCGATGCGCACGAACCGGCTGGCGCCGTAATGCGGTGGCGTGTCGTAGCCGGCGGCCGTCCCCCAGCGCACGATGCCCTTGGCGGAACGGACCAGCCGCTTGGCCGCGTCGAACCGCGCGAAATCGTTGTAGATCAAGAGCGCGACCGGCTGACCGAGCAGGCGCGGAATGCGTCCCGTCGGCACCAGGAACATGTCGCCATAGAAGCCGGGAGTCGTCGTTTCCGGCGGCGCAAGACCATCGCGGACAAGGTCTTCGCCGGCGGTTGGGCTTGAGATCTTCGCCCAGCACTGAGAGGTCCAGCCCGTCGAACGGGGCGTCGGCCCGGGTGACGCGGATCAGGAAGGCGTGGCTCTGTTCCTGCGGCCAGCCCGCTATGTCACGCGCACGAAAATCGCGGGTAAAGCTCTCATCCCCGGTGACCTTGGCCACGGCGTCCATCCGAAAACGCGGCCGACCGTCCGGTCCGATCCAGTTTGGCGAACGGCCGGGCGAATTGGCAATGAGCGCAGCCGATGCGGGCCGACCCAGAAAACCGATCTTGACCGCGATCCCCGCGCCAGCCGCCGCTGCGATGAACTGGCGCCGCGAAAAGCTGCCGCTCATGCCGTCTCCCCGAACGGCCCATAGCCCGACCCCACACCCGGCCGGCTCGTCTCGCCTGGATATTCCCGACTCGGGCCGTTCCGCCATTCCGGCATCGATGACAAACGGAACGGCCTTGCCAGATCATGAAAATCGCCGGGCGTTTTGTAGAAGTCCGCAAGATTGAAGCGCATGACTTCTGCTTCGGATCCAAATCTCCTGATACACATGTCCTCTGTTGTGAGTCCTTCCGCCCCGCGGAATCAACATTGCGAGTTTTTCCGTTCATGCATCCGACCACCGTTATGGGGCGGCATTATTCTCACAGCCAAGACTGGCCGCCCACATGCAGAGCTCCCGCCAAACCCAGCAGCGCTGCGCGGCCGAAATGTCTAGTCACGTTTGCGAAGCGCGTGTTGGAATCGGTGATTCTGCGACACATTACCGCCGCGGTTTGGCCACGGAGTTGCCTCAATGTCCCACGACATAGCCGGCGTTGCCTGAGACGGTTCGGTCCGGCACCGGCTCAAACAAGCCCCCCCGCCCTAGGGTCAGTGCCGGATCGAACCACTCTCTTCTTGAGGGACCCAGGTCCGAGCCCCGAAATGTGCTCAGCAGAAGCAAGCTGATCCGCTTCATTAATCGATGCGTCGTCTCCCAAATTGCACAGGGCGGCAAAGACCTGCACAGCAACAATGGTTTGAGGCGCCTCGGCTTCAGGCGAGAGGCAACTCTGGCCGGCTCTACGATGCCTTCGTTGTGAGAGGATCCTTCAAAGTAGCAAACTGATGCTAGTAGCTAAGCAGCCTTGCATACCCGTCGCAGCTCTCGATGCTCCCATCTAGTTGGTTTCCTCAACCGTGCCTGATGATCCAACGATCACCTCGATGTTGCAGTGATCGTGGTAGATTTCGGTCACTGTGCCTTGGGTCTGGCTGTAGATCGGCTCCCTGTTCCCATGGTCGTGGTCGAATTAAATGTTGGAACCGTGTACAGCCGGGTCTCAGGCTTTCCCACGTGAAAACACGCTTACCGTCTATCTTGCTCTCCCGCATCGGGGTAGCCTAGGGGGTGAAATGCCGCTTTGTAGGATCGGCCTCTAACGATATTAGGCCTGCGAGACGGGCGGCATTGCGCGATGCCGTGCTGCCCGCCCGCGCGAGCGATTTTTCCCGGTCGGGCCTTTGCTCCTCGCCTGGCGCCGGTTGGGTCGGGAGATTGCCACGACCTGCAGCAGGAATGCCTTGGTGCTATCATGCACGGCGATGCTATTAGCGCGGCGCTGCGCAAATTGCCCATCAGGTCGCGACTGATTTCCTTGCCAAGGAAGCAGGACAGCTCGGCCGCGGCTGATCAGTTGCAGTGGGCGATGGTCGTCATCGAAACCCTCGAGCATGCAAACCTGCGCTCAAACGAGAAGCTGCTGCGGGGGGACATCATGTCGGGCTCTTGCAAGGACCGGAAGGAGTGGGCGAAAGAGTCGGCGTCCGGCGTGCCATTCATGCCATCAGGCAGAACCCCACTCATCGCATTTGGTGCCAGCCTCATCGTATTTTCTTTGGCTCAGACGGGCTCTTGGCAGACCCACAGAGCTGGGAACCCTCTGCGAGACTACAACTGTAACACCATATTGGTTTAGCAGATCAAGCTTCGGTGGTAACCTCATGGGGTAGAGAAACGACTTTGGAGGCCGAGGAATGGATCGCGATAATGAACGGGCACGCGCAGCTGCAAGTTCATCCCAAGGCGTGGGGAAACGCAGTACCCTCCGTGACGTTCCAGAGGGGCCATTGAGCGATGTTGCAGAACGGCTAGTAACCGCTAACCCGCGCGACACAGCGCGAAATCTTGGGGGCTTCAAAGCCCTCGGGACGCACGAGCGAACAGCCGTTCGGGGCACTCAACCCGGGCCAGAAACTGACCTCGCGACATTTGAACGGCGGGCCAATCAGCTCGGACGATCAGCCATCGATCTGGCCGAGAAATTGACAGCCGGATTGGGGTTCAACTCGGATGATGTAGCATTGCTCCAAGTCAGAGCGGCTAGTAATGTAGGCCATTTTCTAGGGCCCCAGAAGCAGACTGCTCTTGTTAATCGCATTGGCAACATGGACCCAATGGAGCAAGCTATAGGGGTTATGTTTGTGGCGCAAAACTTCAGTAAGTTTAATGACCAAAATAAATCTCGTATTTTTGAGCAGGCCATTGAATTGGCTGCTGATCCTCATCAGCACCACATGGTCAAGGCGACCGCCCAAAATGCTATTGTCACCGCGTATCACCAGTTAGACGCAAATCAACAAGCGCAAGCTTACTCACTTCCCGACCTGCATGGCCTGTTGCAGAACATGCCTCCGCCGCAGCATGCAGCAGAGGAACGGAGTGCGAATTTGGACGGCCACATAGCAGCTATTGCGGCTTCAGTCCGTGATACAGTAGGCCCGCAAACCTCCTTTGAACAGCTGCGGCGGGGTGGTCAAGTCGGGCAGTCCATAAGCCACGCCTACAATCACGCTCGCGAGGATCTAATGGCTGCCTCCAGAAGCAGAGATCGCTCCGGCCGTTGAGGTCTCGGCCATGGTACAGTGACGCTTTCTCCCCGAATTCCGTCACGGCCGTGCCATCTCCAATTCGCTGGCCGTTGATGTACCTGCTTGGTGTAACTTTTAAAGACCACGTCTGCCGGGTGGTGCGTGCAAGCATCGCACCACCCGCTCCGGCATCGATCTGTCGAGCGGCGACATCGCGCGACGTCGCTCCGGCGTCTGAAGCAAGCGCAGCATTAGCTACGCTAATCCGGCAATGGAACAATGCCTTCAACAAAAACGACGCCCCCCAGCATAGCCATTAGCATCGCGTGCTCACTCACCTTGGGCTTCTGCGCGGCAAGTCTGTACGCAACGTTCCGCCATGGGGGTAGCGGCGAGGCTTTGATGACGTTTGACGTCCGTGCCTTTTGGTTCGAGACGCCCTTCTATCGGGGTTTCGCGACCCCCGTCTTCTATCAGGGCGTAGCTATCGTGCTCGCAACGTCCGCGCTCGTCTTGCTGATTCAGCAGATCGTATTACGGCGTAAACTTGAACATCACGGGACGGCGCGCTGGGCGCGAGTGGATGAAATGCGACGCACGGGTTATCTACGCCGATACCGTGGCGTGACAGGTCCGATTTTTGGGAAGACGAGTGGCCCTTTCTGGCCTGGCTACTACCTGACCAATGGCGAGCAGCCTCACAGCCTCATCGTTGCACCAACCCGTGCTGGCAAGGGCGTCGGCATAGTCATTCCAACGCTCCTTACATTCAAAGGCTCGGTGATAGCTCTCGACGTGAAGGGGGAGCTCTTTGAGCTTACCTCGAGGGCGCGCAAAGCCGCAGGCGACAACGTGTTCAAATTCGCGCCGCTGGATTCGGAGCGGCGCACCAACTGCTACAATCCGCTGTTGGATCTTATAGCGCTGCCTCCACAGCTGCAATTCACCGAAGCCCGCCGCTTGGCCGCAAACCTGATCACGGCCAAGGGGGAGGGCGCGGAAGGTTTCGTCAGCGGCGCGCGAGATATCTTTGTCGCGGGCATCCTTGCCTGCATCGAGCGGGGCACGCCAACAATCGGCGCCGTCTATGACCTCTTCGCCCAGCCGGGGGAGAAGTTCAAGCTCTTCGCGCAACTCGCCATGGAGACCCGGAACAAAGAGGCACAACGCATCTTCGACGACATGGCGGGGAACGATACAAAAATCCTGACCTCCTACACGTCCGTCCTCGGCGATGGCGGGCTCAATCTGTGGGCGGATCCGGCTGTAAAGGCAGCTACAAGTCGCTCGGACTTTTCGGTCTATGATCTTCGCCGTCGCAGAACGTGCATCTATCTGTGCGTCGGTCCGAACGACCTTGAGGTGATCGCGCCTTTGATACGCCTGTTCTTTCAGCAAATCGTTTCAATTCTACAGCGGTCGCTGCCCCGCCAAGATGAAAAGAACGAGGTTCTCTTTCTGCTCGACGAGTTCAAGCACTTGGGTAAGCTGGAGGCGATCGAGACCGCAATTACGACTATCGCGGGCTACAAGGGGCGTTTCATGCTCATCATCCAAAGCCTTTCGGCACTGACGGGGGCTTATGGAGAGGCTGGCAAGCAGAATTTTCTGAGCAATACCGGCCTGCAAGTGTTCATGGCCACTGCCGATGACGAGACCCCAACCTACATTTCCAAAGCCATCGGTGAATACACGTTTGAAGCCAAGTCGATTTCCTACAGCCAGGCGCGAACGTTCGATTGGAACATTCAGAATTCGCATCAAGGTGCACCGCTGTTGCGTCCCGAACAGGTTCGGCTGCTCGATGAAGACTACGAGATTATTCTCATCAAAGGCCTGCCACCATTGCAATTGAGGAAGGTGCGATATTTTTCGGACCGCATCCTTAAACGCATCTTCGAAAGCCAGACAGGCGCCCTCCCGGAGCCGCCACCCTTGATGGAAGCTCATCCAGATGACACTGACGGTTAAGCGCCCGTCTCGCGTATCCCGTCCCTCGGCGATCGGAAACTCCACTACAGGTGAACGGCTATGGGAATTTGCATCTCCAAATCCTCCGGATCGACTCGACATGCGGAAGAGTCGCCGCGAGAATCCACGGCAGCGCTGAGGGTCTCCCTGGGCACGCCTGCCGACAGGTTGCGACGGGGCGGAGATGCGCCTCTGGAGCCACATCAGATCCAGCAGGCCGCCTATCATATGGGAGCGTGTGTCGTCGGTGACGACGTCACCAGCCCGATAAGACTCGCGACAGCGGGGCAAACAGTTCACGACGTTCGCCTGCTGCTCAAGCATGGCCGGGGAAACGTTAAGGTGGACGACATTCCCTCTCACGGCCACAACAGCATCGGATCGTCGGTTGCAATGAGGGGAGCAGACGACAACATTAAGGTTGCAGTGGCCGTCGTCATGGGAGCGGCGTGCTGCAATCAGACCGCTCCCCTTTCCGCTATCGTCCACGCCCCACACATGGCGGCCGACGAGCGGAGTATGACCTCTAGTGCTTCCGTGTCAATGAAAGAGATAACCGACCAAGGTGATGAGATCCCAGTCAAGACGGGTCACATTTGGAACGAACTGCGGCGCGGAAGCCGCGACGCGAGGTCGACCGTGGTTATGGATGCCTGGGCCAACGGTCCCGCTGTTCGGTTGAAAGACAGCGCATGGAGCGGAGTGCCGGTCAAGGAAGGTCATTGGTCGATGGACAAAAGCACCGCCGAATTCCTGAAAAACCGTGTTGAGGGGTTGATTCCGTTCGTGCATCCGGACGCAAATGAACAGACTGCCAACGATTTGCGCCGCAAGCAAAACGCACCCGTATCGTGGGAGAAATATGCAGAAGTACAGGTGATCTCACCCGAGTTCGCCGATAGTGTACGCAACGCATTGTCCCGTATTCCTGAAGGCCAACAAAGGGAAATCGCATCACTGATGATTCAGGAAGCCTACGGAATGGATCCTTCCTCGCGCACGCACCAAGACGCAGTGGGATCAGTTCTGGTGGCCGCCAACCAACTGGACTCGCTGCCCCGGCCTCCTGTCGAGCCGCCGGAATTGGCGGCGTATCACCAGTTCGACGCAAATCAACAGGCCCAAGCTCACGCAGTTCCCGGCATGCAAGATATCTTGCCGCACATGCCTCCGCCGCAGCATGCAGCAGAGGAACGGAATGTGAATCTGGACGGCCACATAGCAGGTCTTGCGGCTGAAGTCCGTGCGACAGGTGCACAAATCTCTTATGAACAGCTGCGGCGGGGTGGTCAAGTCGGGCAGTCCATAAGCCACGCCTACAATCACGCCCGCGAGGATCTAATGGCTGCCTCCAGGAGCAGAGATCGCTCCGGCCGTTGAGGTCTCGGCCATGGTAAGTGACGCCTTCTCCCCGAATTCCGTTCACGGCCTTGCCATTTCCGAACGTTCGATTGGAACATTCAGATTTCGCATCAAGGTGCACCGCTGTTGCGTCCCGAACAGGTTCGGCTGCTCGATGAAGACTACGAGATTGTTCTCATCAAAGGCCTGCCACCATTGCAATTGAGGAAGGTGCGATATTTTTCGGACCGCATCCTTAAACGCATCTTCGAAAGCCAGACAGGCGCCATCCCGGAGCCGGCACCCTTGATGGAAGCAGACGAGGGGCTTTTGGCAGAATCTCAACCCGATGAGCAGCTGCGCGGATTGGCGCAGAACTTTGACGATACAGTTTGATGTGAGGCTAGTATGAACCCGCGAAATAGTAACCCATCCCGGGTAGCAGCTTTGTCGCAGGTGCAGGACGCCGGCTTGGAAGAGGGGCCAGCGGTCCAGGCCCGGCAAGTGGGCGCTGAGCAGTACCTTGCCGAGACCCGGAGGCTGTTCGATCAAGCTGATGAGTCGCCAACCAGTCGAGAGGAGCGGCTGCGACTGGAACAGGGATTCCGCGAAGTGCTTCAGGGACGGCAGGATGATCAAGCCGCCTCGTCTTTTTTCAGCGACCCAGGGATGCCCGCTGGACCGGGTGACCACAACAGCTTCGTGGCCGACGCTTTCGCAGCGGCCGGCTCTGGGCACATTGAGGCCGCCGCCCCGCCAACGTTAGCTGCCAGCCAACAGCAGATCCGGCCCTCGCCGGATGCGCTTGACCAGGGCAACCACCTGCCACCCGAGCGGGTCATCATCAACAATGAACATTCCACAGCGCTGCTGCGGCCAGCGGAGAGGCAGAGGGCCCTAAATACGCCGCAAGCCGCCGCCATTCAGCAGCCGCTGATGCCATTGGAGGGGGTACCCGTTCAAGGGACAAGGTCCGAACACATCGGAAGGCCGCATGCGGAGGCCGCGCCCTCCGCAAGGTCTGAGAAGCCCCCCGCTGCGATCGAGGACTCTATAAACGTTTCATTCGCCGTCCCCAAAGGCTTCTCCCATGGGACTCAACGCGTCCCAGAGGCGATGCTCTCTTTCCGCCATGGCCCCTTGCCGGATGCGGGCCAGGCCCGGCAAGTGAGTTTTGAGCAGCACGTGGCCCAGCCGCGCCGAGCCGATCCGGCTCCTGTCGCGAGTGGCGCCCGTGCTACCCGCTATCCCCATCTGTCCGACGAACACCGGGACGTTATTGATAAGGCGATCACTCACGCTGCGGTTCAGCAAAAATATAGCGAGAGCACGGTCCGAAAATACACGTATTCACTTCGCCGATTGGCGAATGA